>CANRDR010000063.1 GCA_947629425.1 uncultured Bacilli bacterium
CTAGATACAGTTATAACAAGTGTTACTATCATTAAACTAATTAATATACCTTTGTTTTTTATTAATATTTTCTTCATAAAAATCATTCCTAACATATAAAAAAATTATATAAGTATAACCCCCCCCATGTCAAACAAATGTTCTTATGAGAGAGATTGGTTATATAATTATTCTATCGTATATAATTTTAATTTTTTGAGCAAAAGTTAATTTATCTGTGTCAATTATTCTCTTACTCTATTTAAATATTACTACAAATATTTATTATTTTCAAGTATCAAAAAAAGAAATATCTTACTTTATTTCTTCTATTTCTTTTATTGTTAATCCTGTTACTTCACTAATAACATCAATTGATATTTTCTTTTTTAACATTTTTTTGCTACTGATAATGTTTTATCTTTAACGCCATTATTGAAGCCACTAGTAAATCCATCTTGTTTTCCTTTATCAAATCCATCATCAAATGCTCTTAGTCTTATACTTTCTCTTATATTCTTTTCTTCTAATTCTTTATCATATAAGCCTAGTATATATCCATCTTTTGATAAATTCTCTACTTCATTCACTAGTTTTTCACTTAACTTTCACATTTTTTTCTATCTATGTTAGACCATACTGATTAAAGAGATAAAAGATAATATAATAATAGAGAGATGATAAATGGAATGAAGTAATAGATAAATAGTAAATATGACAAAGGAAGAAAAATATGAAAAATCTATTAGAGAATATCCTAACACTTCTTACTTATTTACGGATTATTGGTATAATAATAAATCTGGTCTAACATAGATTTTTTTCTTGACATTATCTTTTGATAGTGCTAATATAATTTTTGAAAGATTTTGATATATTATGTATTTCTAAATTTGGGATTAATACTATGTTATCACTCATTAGTTTAAATACTAATATGTCTTTACTTTCGGTAATACCAAATGTATATAAATTTATTTGTATACATTTTTTATTTTTTATATGGTTGGTTTACTAAATATTGTTCTGAAAATACTTTACATATATATGCTGTATTTCTATCTATTAGTCTATCCCAATTATTATTAGCATTTACTTCTATGTTTACTATAGTATTATCATTTAGTGTTACAATTAAATCAACTGATTTCTTTTTTTCATGTATATTATTTTTTGTCATTTTACTATTATTTATTTCTATATTATTTTTATTAATATTTAATTTTAAATATTTATTTATAATATATGCAAGTAATTCTTTATTAGAATATTCACCAAATATAGCCTTAAACATAAAATCATGTGTTAATTTAATCATTTCATGTTGTTTAGTAGTATTCATGATTTTCTAAAAGAGTATTTAATTTCCACTTCACTATATATATACTTACTTTTTTGGCATTTCCTTTTTTTATTCGAAATTTTATTAAAAAAGTTTAAAAAAATACTCTAATCTTTATTTTAGAGCATTTTATATTTACATAAAATTATTATTTAACTTCCCAATCAATTGGTTTTAAACCATTATCTTCTAAATATTTATTACATCTACTAAATGGTCTACTGCCAAAAAAACCATATCTTGCACTAAATGGACTTGGATGTGCACTTTCAATAACATAATGTTTAGGATTCGTTATAAGTTCTTTTTTACTTCTAGCAAAATTTCCCCATAATATATATACTATGCACTCATCTTTTTTTTCTAATCTTCTAATTATTTCGTCTGTAAAATCTTGCCATCCTAAATCTTTATGACTTGCAGGCTTATCCATTTCTACGGTTAATACACTATTTAATAATAATACTCCCTCTTTAGCCCAACAAGTTAAATTACCACTTTTAGAAGGAATTATACCTAAATCATCATATAATTCTTTATAAATATTTTGTAAGCTTGGTGGTAATTTTTCACATAAAACACTAAAAGAAAGTCCATGAGCCTCTCCTACTCCATGATATGGATCTTGTCCAACAATAACAACTTTTACATTTTTATATGGTGTTAATTTTATTGCATTAAATACTTCTTGTTTCATAGGAAAACAAGTTGCATTTTTATATTTTTCATTAACTTTAATTATTAAATTTCTAAAATCATTTGATTCAAAAATATCTTTTAATACTATATCCCAATCATTACCAATATACATAATATACCTCACTTATGATATGTTTCATTATTAATTATTTTAAAACTTCTATATATTTGTTCTAATAATATTCCTCTAAATAATCCATGTGGAAATGTTAAATCACTAAATGATAATTTGTAATTGCTAATTCTTTTTATACTATTATCTATTCCATTAGAACCACCTATTATAAATGTAATATTAGAATAATTCATAAGAGTTTTATCTATAAAATTAGAAAATTCTATACTATTTAATTTATTACCATCTATTTCTAAAGTAACTATATAATCTTTATTATTAATATATTTTAATATTTCTAATGCCTCTTTTTCTATATTAGAATCCTTACATTCAATTAATTCTATTTTATGATACTTATTTATTCTTTTTAAATAATCTATTGATAAATCTATTAAATATTTTTCTTTTAATTTACCTACACAAATTATTTTAATCATATTATAAAATTCTCCGTTTTATTATCTTGTTTTGCTATATAAATATTATTAAATTCTATATTATATTCATTTAATTTATTTTTTAATGTATTATATGCAATATCTTCTGTATTATTTTCTTGACTTAAATGCGCTAGTACTACATATTTTGTATTTCTTCCAATAAATTTAGTTAAGTAAAAAGATGATGATTCATTTGATAAATGTCCTTTATCACTTAATACTCTTTGTTTTAACCATGCAGGATACTTTCCATGCATAAGCATTTCTACATCGTGATTACTTTCCAATATATACATACTTTTATTAGATAGTTTTTCAAAATATTTATTATTTATATAGCCAGTATCTGTAATATATACTAAAGAAGATGCATTGCTACTAAATATATAGCCAATAGATTCTGTTACATCATGACTTGTTTTAATCATATCTATATGCAAATCTTCTAAATCAAATTCATCAATTAATATAATTATGTCTTCATAGTCTTTTAAATATGGCAATTCCATAAACATTTTTTGTCCCATACATAATGTAGGATGATACTTTTTTACTATTGTATTTAAAGCACCTATATGATCTTTATGAGTATGCGTAAAGAATATATAATTTATATCTTCTAATGATAGATTTAATTCACTTAATTTTTCATTTAAATATTTTAAATTTGTTCCAGCATCTATAAGTACATTTAATTTTTCTGTTTGAATTAAAGTAGAATTACCTTTTGATCCACTTGCAAGTACTGTAACTAACATGAGAATATACTCCTACATGGATCTACTGATTTTCCTCCACGATATGGAAATCCTATAAATACACCAATATGTAAATGAGTTCCAAAAGATCTACCAGAGTTTCCCATTTGTCCAATTTGTTGTCCTGCTGTAACAGATTGTCCAACACTTACTGAATATTTATATAAATGCATATAAATTGTATAGTAATCATTTCCATGATCGATAGTAACAAATGTACCATTAGCACTGTTAGAACCAGTTTGAACTACTGTACCACTTCCTGCTGCAAATACTGGAGAACCGTATCCTGCTCCTGATAAATCGATTCCTTCATGCATTCTTCCCCAACGCCATGAATATCTACTTGTTATTACATTATTTGGTAATGCTGGCCATACCCAACCATCACTATTTTGTGGAAGAACTACTTGATAATTGCTATAAACTTTAGTACCACGTTTTACAACTTTATTTATAGTTGGAACTATATCTGGATCATTAGTTACTTTTAAATCTCTAATTTCTCCATTAACATATAAAATATCTTCAGTTAATCTTTTTGTACCATTTTTTCCTTCTGTTACAGTTACATTAGTACCAACATACATAGACGAATCATCTTCATAAACGGTTTGAAAAGGTACTTCTACATCTTCTATTTTTGTTTTTTTATAAGCAATACTTACTACTGGATCTATTAAAGTAGTATTAACAACTTGTCCCTCTGCTAATAATGTATTAGCACTTTTAAATTCAGGATTTGCAATTAAAAATTCATCAACATTTAATCTATTAGATTCAGCAATGCTTGAAACACTATCTCCATCTTTTACAGTATAAGATTTATTATCTTCTAATGTTCCAAACAATAAATATCTACTTATATCACTACTATTAGTATAAATATATTCTTTAGTACTAAGATAATCTTTTTTTATAGTAATATCTTCATACCAAGAAACATTTTCTAATTTTTCTCCAACATCTTGTATTTCTACTTCAACATTATTTTTAAATTTATCTAATTCACTACTTCCAATAAATGCTGCCATTGTATTATAAAAACCAGTTTCAAAATCTTCTTTATCTAATACATTCATTACAACTGTTTCTTTAGGACCAGTATCTTCTTCACCTTCACTCAAATTTTGTTCTTCAGGATACTTTATAGTAACTTTATATCCACTTATAGTAAATGGTTCTTTATCCTTTATTTCTTCATATAAAGTTTTTTCATCACTAATATTATTATCATATGTAGTTATACTTTGTATATCTAGTCCATTAGGTGGATATACTTTATCTACATTATATTGTTTCTTTATATGCGCTTGTTCTTGATCTATTAAATTTAATAATTTTTCTTTGTTCTCAATTAATCCAATCTTTTCTCCATTTAAATATACTTGATATAAATTAAGAGGTGTTGATTCTGCTTTTGCTTTTACACCCAAAAAGAATACAAGTACACTAATAACTAAAGTTATTACTACCCCCTTAACTTTATTAACTATATTCATTTAAGCACCTCAATTTTCTTCTTTTTTTAAAAAATTTCTAAAATTACTCATACTTCTTTCAAATAATAATTCAATTGTTCCTGTACTACCATTACGATGTTTTCCTACAATTAATTCAGTAACACTTACATTAGTTTGTTCAGCAGCAGATTTATTATAGTAATCATCTCTATATAAAAATGCTACAATATCTGCATCTTGTTCAATTGAACCAGATTCTCTTAAATCACTCATTATTGGCCTTTTATTTTCACGTAATTCTACACTACGAGACAATTGTGCCATTGCAACTACAGGAACTTTTAATTCCATTGCCATAGTTTTTAATGATCTTGATATTTCTGAAACTTCTTGTTGACGATTTCCTGCATATTTTGAACTACCTTCTATTAATTGTAAATAGTCAATTACAACAAGTCCTAATCCTTCACCTTCTGTTGCAAGTCTTCTACATTTTGCACGTATTTCTGATATTGTAGTACCAGAAGAATCTTCAATAAATAAGTTTAAATCACTTAATTCACTTATAGCTTCATTAACACTTTTCCAATCATTATGTTCTAATCTTCCTGTTTTTAATTTATTTTGTTCTATTCCACCTGATGCACTAATCATACGCATTGCCAACTGTTCTGCTGACATTTCTAAGTTAAATAATGCAACACTTTTTTTGCTGTTCATTGCAGCATTAACTGCTAAATTTAATCCAAATGCAGTTTTTCCCATTGCAGGTCTTGCCGCAATAATTATAAGTTCACTTTCATGTAACCCACTAGTTAATTTATCAAAATCATAAAAACCTGTTGCAATTCCTGTTATTTCTTTATCGTTTTTAGCTAGATCTTCTATTCTTTTTTGTGTAGTTTTCATAACTTCACTAATGCTTTTAAAAACTCCAGCCTTTCTAGCCTTAGTTACATTAAAAATACTTTTTTCTGCATTTTCTATCATATCATAAGTATCAGTTTCTTCATCAAAAGCAGTTGTAGTTATACTAGTAGTCGCCTCTATTAATTGTCTTCTTAATGCTTTTTCTCTTACTATATCAATATAATATTCTACATTACTAGCAGTTATAACGGAATCAATTACTTCACCTATATAATCTAATCCACCAATACTATTTATATTTTGTTTTTTCTCTATTTCATTACATAAAGTAGTTGAATCTAATGGAATTTTATTTTTATGAAGTTCGTTTATAGCGTCAAATATTACTTTATTTGCTTCACTAAAAAACATATCTGGTGTTACTTCTTCACATACTTTATCTATTGCGTATGTACTTAAAAAACATGCGCCTAATATGGACATTTCTGCTTCTAAGTTTTGTGGTAATTTTCTTTCCATAATACACCTACTTTACTATTACAGTTAAAATTATTGTAACTTTTTTATGAACATTACATTTTATTTTATGAACTCCTATTGAATCGATAACATGATCCATTACTATTGTTTTTTTATCAATATTATATCCTAATTTTTTTATTTCATCACTTATTTGTTTAGAACTAATTGTTCCAAACATTTTTCCATTTTTTCCTATTTTAGCTTTAAATACTATCTCTTTTTTTTCTAATTCTTTTTTAATATTATTATAATATTCTACTAATTTATCTTCTTCTTGTTGTTTTAAATTTAATTCATAATCTAATTTATTTTTACTTCCAGTAGTATATTTTATTGCTAGTCCATTTTTTATTAAAAAGTTATTAGCATATCCATCACTAACTTCTATAATATCGTCTTTTTTACCTTGTTTTTTAACATCTTTTAATAAAATTACTTTCATTAGACCCTCCAAAATAACATCTATAGTATAACATAAAATATATCTTTTTACTACAAATTAAAAAAGTACACTGTGTACTTTATTTAACAAATGGTATTAAAGCCATATATCTTGCTCTTTTTACTTGTATTGCTACTTCTCTTTGATGTTTAGCACATGTACCAGTTGCACGTCTTGGTAATATTTTACCTTTTTCACTTATATATTTTAAAATAACAGGAACATTTTTATAGTCTACTGTTTTATTTGCACACATTTGGCACATTTTTTTCTTTTTACGATAAAATTCAGCCATTATTTTTCCTCCTTAAAATGGCAAATCATCATCACTTAATACTACTTCACTACCAAAGTCTTTAAATGGATCATCAGTAATGTCTGTAGTTGGCATTTCGTTGATTTGATTTCCCGTTTGATTATAATCTGGCATTGGATCACTATATTGTGAACTGCCACTATTTTTACTGCTACTTCCTAAAAAAGTAACATTATCTGCAACAACTTCTGTTACATATCTTCTTTGTCCATCATTACCATCATAACTTCTTGTATGTATTCTTCCAACTATACCTACTTGTGAACCTTTAGTACAATATTTAGAAACATTTTCAGCTTGTCTTCTCCAAACAACAACATTTATAAAATCAGTTGTTCTTTCTCCATTTTGATTAGGTATACCATTTACTGCTATACTTATTTGACAAGTTGCTATGCCATTAGGTGTTGTACGTAATTCAGGATCTCTTGTTAGTCTTCCAACTAAAACTACATTATTCATATACTACTCCTCATCTAATTTAATAATTAAATGTCTAATAACGTTTTCATTAATTCTAGCTTTACGATCAAATTCACTTATTGTATCTTTATCAGCTAGACAAACCATTACATAATAATATCCATTTTGTTCTTTTTTAATAGGATATGCTAATTTTCTATTACCCATTTCATCAACACTTTCTATTTTACCTTTCATATCAGTAATAATAGATTTCAATTCAGAAACTTCTTTTTTTATAGCTTCATCCTCATTAGATTTTAAAATGAACATAATTTCATATTTGTTCATAATACACCTCCTTTTGGTCTATTCGGCTTAAAATTTAATTTAAGCAAGGAGCATTCGCTCGAAAGTATTATAACATACTAATATTTTATATGCAAACAAATATTGTTAAGAACTATATCTAAAAACATATATTTTTAAATATGCAAAAGATTTGAATACTTACATTAATTTGTATTTATTTCATATGGAGTTAATATTGTTCCATTACCTCCTGTTAATTTAATTCCTGATTTTAATACTATAGATGGACGTATCATATGGTAAGCATTTATACCATCACTAGAATCACGGACACAAAAACTACCATTCCCTGCAGATACATCTCGACCAAAAATAGTTAATAACCACCATTTTGAATCATTATTTTTTAATTGCAAATACAAATACCCTGAATTAACTGCTTCATCTAATGTTAGTAATCCTCCAAAATCCTTTACTGATTTATCATTTACACTGCATTTTAATGTTGTATTTTTTAAAATATATATTCTTTTATATGATTCAGACCAAACATATTCTTTAACATCGTTATTATTAATAGCAGTATTCCACTCACCAAATTTATACCAATTGGTAGCGTTTCCCATACACCAAGTATCCTCTTTTAATAATTTTGTATTAAAATTATTTAACCATTCATCAATTAATTGTTTTGCATTTTTTCTTCCATCTTTAGTTCCTAGTTCGTTATTTTCATAATCAAAATCTAAAGGATTATCTACTGTCCATCCTCCTTTATAGCCCCATGAACCTTGTCCAATAAACGCATCATCACCATCTGTAGTACTTTCACATGTATGTTCTTTATCTTCTAATATTAACTTGATTGAACCATCTCCCTCTATTCTAACAATTCTAAAGCACCTATCATTAAAATATAAATAAT
>CANRDR010000064.1 GCA_947629425.1 uncultured Bacilli bacterium
GTATTGTAATAGATGGATATCCTCCAAAATTACCTATTGCCATATAGTTTTCTAAAACTACCATATTATCATTAATCATTTCATTAGCTTCATTTATTTTAGGCGCAATACCACCACTTGCTGGCATAATTAATGCATCATAACTATTAAATAAATCATTTAATTTATCTACAATTAATCTTCTTACTCTTTTAGCATTTAAAAAGTATTTTTCTTGATTTTCCTTTTGTAAAACATATGAACCTATTACAAATCTTCTTTTTATTAAACTACAAAATCCTTCTGTTCTATGACTTTTCATCATTTCAATATAATTATTACCACTACCGCGTGGTCCAAAAATAATTCCAGTTAAATTAGAATCATTGCTAGTAGCCTCTGCACAAGAAATACATACGTAAGTTGGATATATTGCATTTAATAGTTTTGAATCAATTTCTATTCCTTCTACTGTTGCTCCAATTTTTTCTAAATTTTTAATTGTTTTATCAAATTCTTTAAATATTTGAATTAATTCATCGCTTGGATTTTTATAGTTAGATAAATCTAATAAATTTTTTATATAAAATAGTTTTTTACCTTTAATATTACCATCTAAATTGCTTAAATCTTTTTCTATTTCGATACTAGTCATATCTAATTCATCTTTACCTAATACGTTTTCTACAACTATTGCTGCATCTTTTACGTTTCTAGTTATTACACCTACATGGTCAAGACTTGATGCAAATGGAAATAATCCAAATCTTGATATTGCACCATATGTTGGTTTATATCCAACTACTCCACAAAATGCTGCTGGTTTTCTAATAGAGTCTCCTGTATCACTTCCTAAAGCATAAGGAACTATTCCTGATGCAACTAAGCATGCACTTCCTGCAGAAGAGCCACCTGTTATACGTGTTTTATCCCATGGATTTAATACAACTCCAGTGTGACATGTTGTACCAGTTCCACCCATACCTAATTCATCCATTGCACTTTTTCCTATTAAAACTGCACCTGATTCTTTTAATCTTTTAATAACAGTTGCATCAAAAAATGGTACATAATCTTTTAATGTGTTGCTACTTGCTGTAGATAAAATATCTTTAGTAGATAAATTATCTTTTGCAACATATGGTATTCCTGATAAAATATTTTTTGTTTCATTAAATGTAACATTATCAATAATAGTTACATAAGGGTTTAAAACTTTTTGTATTTTTTTTGATAATTCGTTAGTTTCTTTTATTAAATCGTTTGGTGATTTTTCTTTATTTTTTAATATTTCATGTATTTCTTCTATTGATTTTCCAAACATTATTCCACCACCTTTAATACTTCTATTTCTCTATCGTTTACTTTATCAGAGTTTTTTAATAAATCATTTACTTCTTCATTTTCTATTATTTTATCATCTCTTAAAGTTGGAGTTACTATAAATGGATAATGCATTGGTTCTATTTTACTAATACCATCAATTTCATTAATTAAATTCATACTTGCTTCTATTGCCTTAAATTCTTTTAATATATCTTTATTTTCTTCATTAGTTAATCCTATTAATAAATCATTACCAAATTTATTAATTAATTCTTCATTAAATTCCATTATTTCACCTTTATTCCTAATTCGTTTAATTGAGACACACTAACTACATTTGGTGCATCACTCATTAAATCATTAGATGATGCTGTTTTAGGAAATGCAATTACATCTCTTATATTTTCTGTATTAGATAAAATCATTGTAAGTCTATCAAGGCCTAATGCAAATCCACCATGTGGAGGTGTACCATATTTTAAAGCATCAACAAAAAATCCAAACTTTTCTTTTATATCTTCTTCTGTTAATTCTAATGCTTTAAACATCTTTTCTTGTACATCCTCTTTATGAATTCTTATACTGCCTCCGCCTGCTTCATAACCATTTATAACAATATCGTATGCTTTTGAATAACAATTTTCTTTATCATTTAATAATTTATCTACATCAGTATCAACTGGAGATGTAAATGGGTGATGACATGCAACATATCGTGATTCTTCTTCACTCCATTCAAATGATGGAAAATCAGTTACCCATAATAATTGATAATCATCTTTTTTTATTAAATCATTATCTTTTGCAAGTTTAACTCTTAATGCTCCTAAAGCGTTTTTAACTATTTTTTTATTATCAGCTATTATAAATACTATATCATTGTTTTTTAAATTTAAAACTTGTTTTAGTGTATCAAGTTCTTGAGTATTTAAATTTTTTACAATACTTCCACTAAATTCATTATCATATTTTATATATATTAAACCTTTTGATTTATAAGTTTTAACAAATTCATTTAGTTTATCTATTTCTTTTCTTGAATATTTATCTGCTTTATTTTCTAAAACAATAGCATTTATTATATTACCATTATCTATTGTATTTTTAAAAACTTCACAATTAGTATTTTTAAATATATCAGTAATATCTATTAATTTTAAATCAAATCTTAAATCTGGTTTATCTGAACCATACATATTCATTGCATAATTATATTTCATTCTTCTAAGAGGTAGTTGTATATCAATACCTTTTGTTTCTTTAAATATATTTGCAACTAACTTTTCTCCTATATTCATTACATCATTTTCATCAACAAAACTCATTTCAACATCTACTTGAGTAAATTCTGGTTGTCTATCAGCACGCAAATCTTCATCTCTAAAACATTTTGCAATTTGAAAATATCTTTCTATGCCTCCTACCATTAATAATTGTTTATATATTTGAGGAGATTGTGGTAATGCAAAAAATTTTCCATTGAATATTCTAGATGGTACTAAATAATCTCTAGCCCCTTCTGGTGTACTTTTACAAAGTATTGGTGTTTCTATTTCTAAAAAATTAAGTTTATCTAAATAATTTCTTATAGACATAGTAATTTTATGTCTTAATTCTAAGTTATTAATTAATGGTTTTCTTCTTAAATCTAAATATCTATATTTTAATCTTGTATCTTCTAAAGTATTAGAAAAATCATTTATTTGTATAGGTAATTCTTTAGAAGTATTTATTATTTCTAAACTTTCTACGTTTACTTCTATACTTCCTGTTTTTAAATTTTCATTAACATTACTTCTTTTAACAACTTTACCTGTTACACTAATTACATATTCGTTTTTTAAACTTAATGCTGTTTCATAATATGAATTATCTGGATTAACTACTAATTGTATAATTCCACTTCTATCTCTTAAATCTATAAAAATTAATCCACCTAAATTTCTTACTTTAGAAACCCATCCATATAAAGTAACAACTTCATTTATATTTTTTTCATTTATATCTGTATTAAATATCTTTTTCATATAATCCTTTCTAGTAATTTAAATTACCTGGTGTTCTTGGATATGGTATTACGTCTCTTATATTTTCTATTCCTGTTAAATAAATTATTAAACGTTCAAATCCCATTCCAAATCCAGCTGAGGCACTTGTACCAAATCTTCTTAAATCTAAATACCATTTTATTTTATCAGTATCAACATTAAAACTTTTAGCGCGTTTAAGTAATGTAACATAATCTTCTTCACGTACAGAACCACCCATTAATTCACCACTACCTGGTACTTCTAAATCTACAGCCTGTACAGTTAATCCATCATTATTTTCTTTCATATACCACGCTTTTATATCTTTTGGCCAATTAGTAATAAATACTGGGCCATTAAAATATTCAGTAATATATTTTTCATGTTCTTTTTGTATATCGCTTTTATAATCTGGAATAAATTCAAATTCTATATCTGCTTTTTTTAATATATCAATACATTCTTTATGAGTAATTCTTGTAAATTTAGAATTAATCAATTTAGTTAATTTATCTATTAATCCTGTACTTACAAATTTATCTAAAAATTTAAGTTCATCACATGCATTATCTAATACATATTTAACTACGTATTTTAACATTTCTTCTTCAATATCCATTAAATTATCTAACGAACAAAATGCTATTTCTGGTTCTATCATCCAAAATTCATTTGCATGTACTTTAGTATTAGATTTTTCAGTTCTAAATGTTGGGCCAAATGTATATATTTTTTTAAACGCTCCTACAAATGTTTCTCCATGTAATTGTCCACTTCCTGTTATAAAAGATGTTGTAGAAAATAAATCTTTTTTATAATCAACTAATCCATCTATTTTAGGAATATTGGCTAAATCCATTGTAGTTATTTTAAACATTTGTGAATCTCCTTCACAATCAGCATTAGTTATTATTGGTGTATGTACATATAAATAATTATTTTTATTAAAGTATTCATGTATTGCAAATGCTGCTACACTACGTATTTTAAATACTGCTCTAAATAGATTAGTTCTTACTCTTAAATGAGCAATGTCTCTTAAAAATTCACGTGTAGGTCTACCTTTAGTTTGTAATGGATAATCATTATCAACATCTCCAATTACATCAATTTTATTTGCAAGTAATTCAATATCTTGTCCACTTGATGGAGATTTTTTTATTATACCTTTAACATATATAGAACTAGCAACTTTTATATTTTTTATATCATTAAAATTATCTAATTCATCACTATAAACTATTTGTAAATTATTAAATGTTGTTCCATCATTAATATCTATAAATCCATAATTAACTTGACTTCTATGATTTTTAACCCAACCATATAATTCTACTTCTTTATCTATTATTTTTTTATCAAAAATATCTTTTATATCCATAATTCCTCTATAATTTCATATCTAAATAATCTACTAAGTCATTAATGTTAACTAATTCTTCTTCTTTTGTTAAATTATCTTTTACTGTTACTTTAAAATCTTTTAAATCATCATTTTTTAATATAATTAAGTATTTAGCTTTAAATCTATCAGCAGATTTAAATTGATTTTTAAATTGTTTATTCATATAATCAGTTTCTGCAATAAAACCATTTAATCTTAAATCTTGTAAAATATAAGATGCTGTTTCTTTTTCTTCATCATTACCATACATTATATATACATCAATATTATCTTTTATATCAAATTTAGTTTCTTTCGTTTCCATTGCAAGTATAGTTCTATCTAAACCCATTGCAAAACCTATTGCAGGAGTACTTGGTCCATCTAACATTTCTACTAATCCATTATATCTTCCTCCACCACCTAATACATTTTCATTACCAAATTCTTTTATATTTGCAATTACTTCAAATACTGTATGATTATAATAATCTAGTCCTCTTACTAAATTAGTATCTACTTCATAATCTATATCCATTAATTCTAGATATTCTTTTAATTTATTAAATCTATTTAAACTTTCTTCATTTAAATAATCTAATGTTTTAGGTGCATTTTTTAATATTTCAGAATCTTTATCTACTTTACAATCTAATATTCTAAGTGGGTTTATATTTATTCTTTCTTTACAATCATCACATAATTTATCTATATTAGGTTTTAAATAATTTACTAACGCTTCTCTATAATTATTTCTAGATTCATTATCACCTAAAGTATTTAGTCTTATTTTTACATCTAATCCTAATAATTTATAAATATTATATGAAAGACTTATTACTTCAGCATCACTTAATACATCGTCACTTCCAATTAATTCAAAACCAAATTGAGTAAATTGTCTAGTTCTACCACTTTGAGGACGTTCATATCTAAACATAGGTCCAACATAATAAACTTTAACTGGTTCACTTAAATTACCATACATTTTATTTTCAATAAAACTTCTTACAATACTTGCTGTTCCTTCTGGTCTTAATGTAATATTTCTATTACCTCTGTCAGTAAAGTCATATGTTTCTTTTCTAACTATATCAGATGAATCTCCTACACTTCTATGAAATAATTCACTAGCTTCAAATATAGGTGTTTCAATATACGTATAATTGTATTTTTCACATATAGCATCAATTACATCATAAACGTATTTACGTTTTTTTGCATCAAGTCCATAAACATCATAAGTACCTTTTTGTTTTGTTATCATAAAATCTCTCCTTTAATTAAAAAACACTTGATAATGTAAGGACGAAAATATATTTCCGCGGTGCCACCTTACTTTACAAGTGTACTCTTTTTATTATAACGCATTAATAGCGTCTTGTTTATATGAAAGTGTCTTTTCAAATATAAATTATAGATTATTTCACCAAACTAATCTTCTCTTTTAATAATTTATTATTTTACTTTTCTTTCTAACAAGAATATATTTAAATTTTACTTTAAAATGCTTAATAAGTCAATAAATTTAATATTAATTTAATATTAATAATTATTATCTTAATTCTATAAAATCATTAATATAATTATTTGATAATTTTTCTTAATAAATCTTTTTTACCATTTCATCATAAAATTAAACATATTCTTTATTTAACGTTTCTTCAAGTTTGAATATATACCATTTAAAATATATATTTCTCTATCATATCTATCATTTGGATATTTATTTTACATTATAAATTAATTATAAATTTATATTTTCAACAATATTATCATTAATATCATATATTGTTATTGTTTTATTTTCATAAATAGCATACGTAGGTTTATAATTGTTTTTAGGTAAAGAAATTGAACCTACATTTATATAAATCATATCCTTATCTTTCTTTATAAACGGAATATGTTCATGGCCATAAACTAATATTCCTTTGCGATTAAATTTTCTATTTTTTTCAAAACTATATTCATTTCCATGTGTAATATATATATCTAATCCATCAGTGTTAATCAAAGAAACTCCACTACAAATTGGAAAATCACTAGCTTTTATATCTACAGAACTATCACAATTTCCCATCATACATATTAATTTATCTTGATGTTTAGTTAAAAACTTAAAAACCTCATCACTATTAATTTTATATTTATCATCATAAGATGGCCCAGCATAATACAAATCACCTAAACATACTAATTTATCAATTTTTTCATTCTTAATTTTATTTTCTATTATATTTAAATTAGTTGCTATACCATGTATATCAGAAATAAATAAAATTTTCAATATATCACCTTCTTATAAAAGATATTATACCAAATTATAAATATAAACATCCACTTTAATTTTCATTATTATCTGAATCATTTAATTAGAAAATTAAATTTTCTTTTTAATATTATTATTGCATAATAAGAGCAATAATTATACAATAATAACGCAATAGGATTATAGTAATTTCCATTGACCATTTTTATTTAACCCATTTCTTTTAACAATATTTTTGTCTTTTAATATTTTCAAATTTCTAGCAACTGTAGTTATATTTACTCCCAAATATTACTTATTTCTTATTGAGTAATTCGCTTATTTTCTCAAATATTCATAAAATAATGTGTTAAGCAAATAAGATTTACCATATCTACGAATTTCAGTGACAACTTTTATAAGTCCATATTTTGAGCTTCTATAAGCCTATTTAATAATAAACATCTCTTTTAAGAAAATTATCAATCAGTTATTCCCAAAAAACTCCAAATTTGACTTTTGGGAATATGGATATTTGCCTCATATAATAGAAAAAAGACTAAAATAAGATAAATATATTATTCATTTTAGTCTTTATTCATTCGTTACTATCAACAATAATGTTTATAAAAAAATTTTATATTCCCATAAAATCATTATTTTTTCCCTTATTTAAGGGATTTTTTGATATTAATTTTTTACTCCCGTTTTTGATTGCGACTTGTGTCACTATCTCATTTGGGATGAATAAAATTGATATAAAATTATATAAAAGAATTTATTGTAGAAAAATAGGGCTCTATCCTAAAATAGACCCCTTGCAAAAATGATTTAACATTTTTTCCTTGCATAGATAATATATCACAAAATTATATCTATGTCATTTAAAGATTAGAATATTAAATAGCATTGAGAAAATAGATGAAGAAGTGCTCAATATCAATTATCATTTTAAATAGCACAATTCTAGCTCTATAATCTATAATTGATAAGTCTTTCAAGTAGGCAAAATCTAAATCAATATATTTACCTATTGATTCCCCACACTGATACTTAATAAAATTATTTTTATATGATGTTACATTAAAATAATTATTATTTTCTCTAAGATATTGTTCCGCATCTTTTTCTTTACATTCTTCAAATTTAACATTTTTTTGTTTTAAGTATGGAACCATTTCAGAAATTTTCATCATAGGTCTTAATATATTTGTAGTAAAATTTTCAATCATGCTATTCCTTCTTTTAATAGATATTATAACATAAAACTAAATACTATTTAATTCAATATATTATATAAAAAAATAAACATTTTTACCCGAGTTTCGCACTTCTAATTAACATATATGAGTTTGTTGAAACGTTTAAAATGTATAATAAGATTTTTTATTTTTAGAGTTAATTAATATAAATCACAAAATATCTTTTTTAATTATAATATTAATTTATCATTGTTTAAATCAATTTTTATTTCTTCAATTATATGCCCTATATTACCTTCTCCAGAATATTTATTCATATCAAAGAAATTATCATTAATTGAAACCCACTCAAGTTTATTAACTTCTTCTATCAACTCTACAT
>CANRDR010000065.1 GCA_947629425.1 uncultured Bacilli bacterium
AAATGTTCTTCTGAAGGAGATTGGTTATATAATTCAATTCTTCGTATATAATTTTTTATTTTTCTTTTTGAGTACTTTCTTACTCTACATAAATAATACTACAAAATTTGGTTATTTACAAGTATTTTCAATTACATGTTCCACCATTATTTTCAACATAATTAATTATACTATCTATTATTTCATTAGGAGTTTTATCTTTATCAATATTATTTAATACTTTATCATTACCAGTAATATCAATAATTTCATTATCTTTATATGTTACTTTATAAGTATCTTTAATATTATTTAAAGTACAATTTATTTCCATACTATTTGACACAATATTTGTATTAAAATAGTATCTAGTAATAAATATTATAAATATAATAATAAATATAAAAGTTATTAATAATATAAATGATTGTATTAAAGCACATATAGATAATCTATTAGAAGACTTACTTAATTTTTCTGTATTATTTATAGTTTTTATAACTATATCATTATCAATTAGTTCATCTAATGATATTTTAAATATTTTAGATAACTTTTTAGCTTGATTTATATCAGGTGTAGTACTTCCTAATTCCCAATTGGATATAGTTTGTCTTGATACATCCATTAATTCTGCTAATTTTTCTTGTGACATTTTTTTATTTTTTCTTAAATCTATTAATTTTTCACTAAACATAACTTCTCCTTTCCATAATAAATATAAATTACAATATATTAATAATCTATCAAATATATTTGGAAATTTATTATGTAAAAATTATTTTACATTTTTAAGTCTTAATGAATTAAGTACTACTGTTATACTAGATATCATCATTGATAAAGATGCAATCATAGGATTTAATTTAATTTTAAATGGAATAAGTAAACCTGCAGCAATAGGTATCATTAATATATTATAGAAAAATGCCCAAAATAAATTTTCTTTTATATTTTTTATAGTACGTTCACTTATTTTTATTAATGTAAGTATACTCTCTAAATTATCATTCATTAAAATTACACTAGAAGAAGATGCTGCTATATCAGTTCCACTATTCATACTAACACCAATATTAGCATTAACTAATGCTGGTGAATCATTTATTCCATCTCCTATCATCATTACTTTTTTATTGTTTTTTACTAATTTTTTAATTATATTAGATTTTTCTATAGGAGATATATCTGCATATATTTCATTTATGCCAATACTTTTTGCAATTAAATTAGCAGTTGTTTCATTATCACCTGTAAGCATTATAACTTCTTTATTTAAATTTTTTAAGCGTTTTATAACATTACTTACATTATCTCTTACAATATCTTTAACACCTATTAGCGCTAAAACAGTTTTATCTTCTATTAAATATACAATACTATTACCTAATTTAGTTAATTTTTCTTCATCTTCTTTATATTTATTTTCTATATTAAGTTTTTTAAATAATTTATTATTTCCAATATATATATTTTTTTTATTTATTTTAGCAAATAAACCTATTCCTGTTATATTTTTAAAATCACTAGTTTTAAATAATTCTAATTTTAAATCTTTAGCAAGATTACAAAAACTTTTGCTAATTGGATGAGTAGAATTTGTTTCTACACTTGCTATTATTTTTATTATTTCGTCATCATCTTTATTGCTATAATTATATATTTTAGATATTTTTAAGTCCCCATATGTTAAAGTACCTGTTTTATCAAATACTATTGTATCTACATTACGTGCATTTTCTAAAGTTTCACTAGATTTAACAAGTATTCCATTTTTAGTACATAAAGATGTACCCATTACTATTGATAAAGGTGTAGCAAGACCTAATGCACAAGGACATGCAACAACCAATACTGTAACAAGTGAAATTAATGATTCACTAAAGTTTAATGTAATTATAAATCTTATTATAAAAGTTAAAATAGAAATTATAATAATTGTTGGAACAAAATATGAACTTACTTTATCTGCAAATCTACTTATTGGAGTTTTCGTATTAATTGCATTTGTAACTATTCTTACTATTTCACTTATTGTAGAATTAACTCCTATTTTTTCTGCTTTATATTCTACATTTCCATCTATATTTAAAGAACCAGCAAGAATTTTTTCCCCTAATTCTTTTGTTTTTGGTATAGATTCACCTGTTATAAAAGATTCATCAAAATGTGCTTTACCATTAGTAATAGTTCCATCTACTGCAACTTTCATACCAGGTAATACTACTAAAGTATCACCAACATTAACTAAATCTATAGTTGTTTTTATAACTTCATTACCTTTTTTAATTAAAGCACTATCAGGTGTTACAGTTACTAATTCTTTTATTGCATCTTTTGTTTTTTCTATATTTTCTTTTTCAATATATCTTCCTATTTTTATAAATAATATAACTATTGCACTAGATTCAAAATATAAATTATGTACATAATGTGTTTTTCCAAATAAAATCATAATTAAACTAAATGTACTATATAAAAAACTACAAATTACACCTAAACTTACTAAAGAATCCATATTAGGAGATTTATTAATTAAATTTTTTATACCATTTTTTAATATATCAAATCCTATTACTAAAAATGGTATAGAAAGTATAAATAGTGTAATTCCATAATTAATTGGATTATTCATACTAAGAGTATTTATAATAGGTAAATTTAACATAGAAGCCATAGATATATACATTAAAATTATTCCTAAAATAATTAATATAATTAAATGCTTCTTATTCTTTTTTTCTTTTTTTAAGTAATCTTTTTCATTATAAATACCTAAATAATCATAACCGCTATCTTTTATATATTTTTCAATATCTTTAATATTTAATTTATCTTCATATTCTATTAAGGCTTGTCCTAATACTAAATTAACTGAAATGCTTTTTATTCCATCTTGTTTAGATACATATTTTTCTATATGATTAGAACATGCACTACAACTCATACCGCCAATATTAATTATTATCTTTTTCATAAAATTCCTTTCTAATTTAATTTATTTATTAAATTCATTACTTCATCTATTATTTCTAAATTATTATCTTTTATATTATTTACAACACAAGTAGATAAATGATTTTTTAAAATTATATTTCCTAAACTTTTTAATGAATTATTTATTGCAGATATTTGTATTAATATTTCATCACAATATCTATCATCATCTATCATTTTATTTATACCTCTTACTTGTCCTTCTATTTTATTAAGTCTATTTTTTAAATAATTTTTCTCATCTTCAGTTCTATATTTATATTTCATTTTATTCCACCAAAAAAATTATATACCCCTATAGGGTATATGTCAAATTATATTTTTTAGTATTTTATATTCTAATATTAGAATAAAAATAATATTTATTCATCTTCTATTAACCAATCGATTAAATTTATTACTTTTATTCCGTTATAATCTTTATTTATTGTTTTATCCATAGTTAATATAATCTTTTCATAATTATCATTTATACTTTCTAAACTTCTAAGTTCTCTGAATTTAACTTGTTCATCTTTTAAAGTTTGTGTTACTTGATAATATTTTATATTATTCGGATTTTCTGCTACAAAATCAACTTCATAATCACCTAATTTACCTATATTAACTTTATATCCTCTTCTTAATAACTCTAAATATACTATATTTTCTAATATATGTCCTTCATTAATATTTCTAAAACCTAATATTATATTTCTAATACCTATATCTGATATATAGTATTTTCCAAGAGTTTTTAATAATGATTTATTTTTTATATCAGTTCTATCTGCTTTATACATTATAAATGATTTTTCTAACATATTTAAATAATTATCAATTGTTTGATGATTAGATTTTTCTACTACTTTATTGCTATTTAAATAGTCACTTATTTTTATTGATGAAATAGGACTTCCTATATTATTTGATATATATTTTATTATATTTTCTAAAAGTGCTGTATCTTTTATATTATTTCTATCTATTATATCTTTTTTTACAATAGTATTATACATATCATTTAAATAAGATAAAACTAAGTCATCATTATTTTTAATTAAAGTTATTGCAGGTAATCCACCATATTTTAAATATTCATTAAATTTATCATCTAAATTATTATTATCATAATTATTAAATTTTAAATATTCTTTAAATGATAATGGATACATTTTTATTTCTATATATCTTCCTGATAATAATGTAGATAATTCACTAGATAAAAGATATGCATTTGAACCTGTTATATAAATATCTATATCAAAATCAACATTAAAAGAGTTAATAGCTTTTTCCCATGATGTAACATTTTGTACTTCATCTAATAATAAATATGTTCTTTTATTATTTATTTTTTCTTTTACATATTTATAAAGATCTTTATAATCTTTTATATCATCATACATAGCAGATTCAAAATTTATATGTATTATATTTTTTTCTTCTACTCCATTATTTAATAAATAATCTTTAAACATTAACAATAAAGTAGATTTTCCACTACGTCTTACACCTGTTATAACTTTTATAAATTCAGTATCTTTAGCATTTATCATTTTATTTAAATACATTTCTCTTATTATCATTTTTCTTCACCAATTACATTGTAGCATTAAATTCAATTATTGTAAAGTTTTGCAAGTGTATTTGCAAAACTTTTATTTTTATAGTTTTTTGCAAATGAATTTTTTTGTTATAACCTAACTTTTTATTCAAATTATTAATTTAATTTTAATGTTTTTTTCTTTATTTCATCAGTAGTATATAAAATTTTTGAAACAGCATTCTCTAGACCATATAAATATGTTTTATAATCTGTTAATCCATTTGTAAAATTACTATATATTCTTAAAAATTCATTATATTTATCAAAATCTATGTCTTTTGATAAATATCCTTCAACATTTCCTACTTTTACTTTAGCATATCCAGTATATTCTAAGTCGAAATCCACTATTCTATCACATATTGTTGGAATTATATTCATACCATATTGTGATGAATTAATATCTAAATTAATAGCACCTAGTTTAGAATCTATAGTTTTTAAAACATTTTTAAATAATCCCTTTCTTTTATCACAATATACAATAATAACGTTATTATTACTTTTTTCTATTCTATTATAAACGGTTGGTACTACTTCTAATATTTTATTATCTATAACAGTAACTATTCCATAATGAAATTTAAATTTAGATATATCTAATTCACTAATTTCATTATTATACTGTGAAATATATTCATCTAATCCTAATGAATACATAAAATCAAAATCAGTTACTAAATAATGTAGTTCATCTAATTCTTCTATAGAATAATAATTTTTAGATAATCTATTTCCAAATCTATCTGCAAAGTAATATTTTGGACATGCCTGTGCTCTTTTAGTAACAAAACCAAAATGTGGATCTAAACTATACTTTTTTTCTTCTAAAATTATTAAATTATTATCAAGTTTTTCTATTATTTCTAATTTATTTTTGTCTTCCATTTAATATGCCTCTCCTTAAGTGTTTTTTATTATATACTTATTTTTATATTTTTTAAAGTAAAACTATCATTTAAAATATTTAATTATAAATTTAGTACCAGTTTTATTAGATAAAACATTTATTGTACCAGAATCATTTTCTATTATTGTTTTTGATAACGCTAGACCTATACCTATACTATCTTGATTAGAATTTTTACTTTTATAAAATCTTTCAAATATATGTTTTATATCTTCTTTATCTATACCACATCCATAATCTTTAATAATAATAGTTGTATAAACATTATTTTGTTCATATGAAATATCTATTTTACTATTTAAAGAAGAATGTTCTATACAGTTTTTTAAAATATTAGTTAAAGCTTCTACTTCCCATTTAAAATCACAATTTAAAATTAATTTATTATCCCCTTTTACTAATATTATAATATTTTTTAAATCACATAATGTATTTACGTTTTTAATAGCATTATCAATAATATCCTTTATTAATATTTTTTCTTTTATAAATGTTATTGTATTTGAATCAAATTTAGATAATTTTAATATAGATTGTACTAAAAAATTAATATTTGTTACATTTCTTTTTATATCTCTAATAAAATCTTCTCTTGTATTTTTATCCATATCAGTATCATCTATTAAATTATCTAACATAATTAAAATACTTGTTAATGGTGTTTTTATTTGATGAGATATATCTTCTAAAGATTTTTTTAAATTATTTTTATCTTTAATAGAAATATCTTTTGTTTCTTTTAACATTACTGTAGTTTTATATATTTCATTTTTTAATATAGATAATTCATCTAAAGAATTAGTTTCTATTTCTAAACTATAATTTCTTTTATTTAATTCTTTTATATAATTAGTTATATCATTAATACCTTTTTCTCTATTTTTTAAATATCTCATAAATAAAATAATTATAATTAAAATACCTAATGCTAATAAAGATATATTTAATATTATATATCTATGATATAATTTATCATTTTCTTTAATTATTGATTTATTATTTAAAGTTATACCATATTTTTTTAATATTATAGATTCATCTGTTTTACTATTTAAAATATCAATAATTTCTTCTTCTTTTAAATTAGGATATTTATTTTGTAATACATTAACTATATTATTTATTTTAGTATTAAAGTTTTTAGTATATTTATTATATTCATATATGTTTATTATTAAAGATATAAATAATATTAATATTGAAACAAATAAAACTTTATAAATTAATTTTTTTAATTCTACTTTATTCTTCATCTATTCTATAACCTATACCTTTTATAGTTTTTATTATATCAGTGTTTAATTTTTCTCTTATTCTTTTAAAATATACAGTAATAGTATGATCATCTACATCATTACCTGTAATTTCCCATATTTTATCTAATATTGTATTTCTTGTTACAACTTTATTTATATTTAAAAATAATAAATGTAATAATTTTAATTCTAAACTAGTTAATTCTATTTTTTTATTATTTTTATATACACACATTTTATCCATATCAAAACTTATATCTTTTACTTTTATAATACTATTTTTATTTATTCTTACTAATACTCTTTTAACTCTTGCTAATAATTCTTTTGTAGAAAATGGTTTAGTTATATAATCTTCTGCTCCTAAATTTAAACTATCTACTATATTTTCTTCTAAATCATTTGCAGTTAAAAATATTACTGGTATTTTATTATTTAATGTTTTAAAAAAATTTAATCCATTTCCATCTGGTAAACTTATATCTAATAATATTAAATCAATATTTGTTTTATTTATTATATTTTTTGATTCTAATATATTAGTAGCACTTATTAAATTATAATTATTTTGTTCAAATAAGTATTTTAATGCTTTTTGTATTGATAAATTATCTTCTATTAATAAAATATTCATTATTTATTTTCCTTTCATTTTTAAAATAATATTATTAGTATTGTTTGTCAAGAATAACTATTATTATTTTAAAAAATACTCTAATTTTTAATTTTAGAGTATTTAAATTTATATTTAGTTATTCTATAGTATATGGATTGGATTTTGTTCCATTACCTGAAATATATTCTATATCTTTATTTAATACTATAGAGGGTCTTATATTATTAGTATTTTGAACTAATGTTGTTCCTATTTGACAAGGGATTTCAAAAGAAGATTCTGCTATATCATAAGTTACATCACTAAACTTAAACGATTCATTATCATTAGTACCATAATATGCGGATAATGATAATATTGCTGAATCTGATACGCTACATAAATAATAATTTTTATTTTGTGTATATAATTTTCCTCCTGCAAATGCTACTTCATCTGCAGTTAATAATGCTACATACGATTTGAATGATAGATTTTTTTCTGGTGCTATTAATGTTGCAATGCCATTTCGTAATCTATTTCTTGAATCATATAAACAAACTTGATTAGCAGTTACGTCCCCACCACAACTTTCTACATTTTGTGATATTCCTGTTCCATTATATTTATAGATTGTTTCAATATCTCCCATATTCCATGTATTTTCTTTTAATAGATTTATATTAAAATTTTTATCATTAAACCATGTGTCTATTTTATTTTTTATACATGTTGTACTATCATTTGTGCAATTTTCATAATCTGCTTTGTATGGATTGTCTTCTGTTTTTTCACCTTTATATCCAAAAGTTCCTTCTCCTATACTAGCATTGCTTCCATCACTTACTGCTTCACTACATGTATTTTCCTTATCTTCAAGTATTAACTTAATTGCACCATCGCCTTCTATTCGTACGATACGCCAACACATATTATTAAAATCTATATAATTGTCTAATACATTTCCTCTAAAATAGTATGAATTACCATCATCATCTTGTGTTACTGATAATGTTCTTTCATCTTCTACACTAATTTGTTCTGCTGGTTTAGTTAATGGTGTTTCACTATATATTGTCTTTTCTTGATTTTCAGTATTTCCATTCATTGCATTATCTACTATACTGTATGCAAGTGTACCTACATTAAATGGATTTCTTGATGTTGTTGTTA
>CANRDR010000066.1 GCA_947629425.1 uncultured Bacilli bacterium
TATTCTTACTATCCTCCAACACATATCTGCAAAATTTACAAAATTATCTTGTACATTTCCTCTAAAATAATATGAATTACCGTAATCATCTTCTGTCATTGATAATGTTCTTTCATCTTCTCCACTTACTTGTTGTGCTGGTACTGTTTCTGGTTCTTCTTTATATATTGTGCTGTCTTCATTTTTATGTTCTTTTGCATTTTTTATTATTGTTTCTGCTAATGTATTATTTACTTTTTGGGATATTGTTACTTCTACTCCTATACTTAAAGGTATATCATTTGTCCCTAAATTATAATCATCGTCATCATTTATATCTGGGTCCCATTCTATATATACTTTTATTGTTACTGGTTTATTTATTTCTTCTAAATTTATTAGTCCATTAAATTCTTCTGTTGCATTTATTATTGTTTCTTTTCCATCTTGTGTTGATGTTATTTTTGTTATTTTTATTTGTTTATGGTCTTTTAATTTACTTGTATCTAATTTTATATTATATTTTACTGATACTTCTGAAGTACTTGCATCTATTACAAAAGATACTATTCCTTTACTTCCTGGTGCTATTAATGTTTTCCCATTATTATATATATTATCATTTTGATTCCAATCAATATTTGCATCAAATGTTTTTGTTTTACCATCTGATATATCTATATTATTAACTAATACATGCCATTTTGCTACTTTAGGATTTATATTTGATTCACCTGTACTTTGATATCTTGCAAATGTAAAACCAACTACTCCAATAATACATATTAATAATATTACTGCTACCATTATTAGTATTTTCTTATTCTTCATATAAACCTCTTTTTCCATATAAAAAAATTATATAAGTATAACCCCCCCCAGCGAACAAATGTTCTTCTGAAGGAGATTGGTTATATAATTATTCTATCGTATATAATTTTTTATTTTTTTGAGCAAATCTTGTTAATTTAACTGTATCACTTATTTTTACTCTAATTAAATAATACTACAATTTATAGTTATTTTCAAGAAAAATAAATTGACAATTAGGCTTTTATATGGTAAACTCAACTAGAAATCTTTAAGGAGGGATAATATGGCAAGAAAAATAACTACAAAAAAACCTTTAACTGGGAATAGACGTTCTCATGCATTAAATGCTACAAAACATAAACAAAATCCAAATTTACAAGTTTATACAATAAATGGAGTAAAAGTAAGAATGACTGCAAGAGAAGCAAGAACATTTAAAAAAGCTGCTTAATTGCAGTTTTTTTATTGATACCATGTATTACTTATATTAACACTTGTACTTTCTGGCATAGGATCTGGTAAATCTAGTTTAACTAAAAGTGGCATTTTAAATGATACTCCAAATACTAATGCATTTCCTGGTAAAAATGATTTTATTTTTTCAAAAATATTTTCTTGAATATTACTTGTTATAGAACGTATAATATCTAAATCGTCTGGATAAAACATTCTTAGAACTACAAAGTTTGAACATTGACTTAATGCTGTTATAGATAATTCGCTTGGTCGTTGAGTAATTAATCCTAATATAACACCATATTTTCTGCCTTCTTTTGTAATTCTATCAAATATATTATAACCTAATATATCTATATCTGTATCATGTTGAACATATCTATGAGCTTCCTCTAATATTATGTGTATTGGATAGCTACCTCTATTTTGTAACATAGTAGAAAAATCAAAAAATAATTTAGAAAAAATCTTAGTTAATTTTTTTGCAAGTCTTTCATCTATATAATTTAAATTAAAATTAATTATTTGATAATTTTTTCCATCATTAAATAAATTTTTAACATATTCTCCTTTAGATACATATTCACCAACTTTAAAAAATTCTTTATCATCACTATTTATTATTTGTTGTAATCTTACTTTTAATTGATTATATTCATCATACATTTTATCACTTTTTAAAACTCCTTCACTTATAAGAGCAAATTCTAGTGAATAATATATATCATCTAAAGAATATACAAAATTTGGTACGGCTTTAATGCTTCCTAAGTCTAATTTTTTATATTGTTCTAATAAATCTACTACATATTGAACTGAATTCATTTTTCCTGTTTGATCTATATTTAAACATTGTTTTATAGTTCTAGTATATCCTGGTTGTGCAATTTCTGTATCTAAATTTAATGTCTCAGTATTATATCTAGTTAATACTGCAATTACTTGATCTCTTATTTGTGTACTAGTTCTTCCACTAGTTAATATATCTAAAAGACAACTTGCTATAATATCATTTTTATACTTACCTATATTTTCATCTGTATTTTTAAATATATAAACTAATTTTAAAGTTTTTTCTAATATTGGTAATTGATTAGGCGATGAAACATTTAATAAAAGTGCTAAATCATCTACTCCTAAAAAATATGCTGGAAAATTTATTAGTGCCCCTTCAGTCATATCTATTTTAGATGAATAATTTTTGAAACCCATTCCTTCTATACTATTTAAATTATTAAAGGCTTTATTATATTCACCATATACATCAAATAAAACTATGTGTGCATTTTTTGGCATATTAACGGAACTTTTATAAAATATATTTTGTAATATTCTTGCAACACTACAACTTTTACCACTACCAGTATTACCTATTATTGCAAAATGATTAGAAAAGAAATCATTAAAATCACCTGTAACATTAAAACCATCATATACTAATGATTTACCAATATAAAACGCTTCTGTATTATCAGTATCTTGTCTACCTAATAAACATTCTAATTCGCTTTTATAAATAACTCTACATCCACCACTTAAATTAGGTTTTCTAACTACACCATTAATAAATGTATCATTAATTATTTCTCCAACTAATAATATTTTTATTTCTTTTTTATCTATTGATACTATTTCACCAACTATTCTTCTATTATTATCACTAAATATTACATGTATATTTAAATAATTGGTGTCAATTACTTGAGTTTTATTTTCTATAATTACAAAGTTATCAAAAATATCAATGATTTCTCCAAACATATTTTCACCTTCTATTATATTTAGTATATCAAAAAAATATAAAATAAAAAAGAGGTTTCCCTCTTAATAAGTAAATACGGCACTAACAATAATAGCTAACAATATAAATAAAACTAAAACTATAAAGAAATTGCTAAAATTATTGTTACATGAACCTGAATTGTTATTGTTACATAATTTCATATTATTTACCTCCTTAAATAAATGCACCTACGATGATTATTAATAGAATAAATAATACTAATATAAATGCAGCAGCACCTATACCGTTATTACCGCAAGTATTTCCACAAGTTTGGTTCATTTAAAACCCCTCCTTTTCATTACTCACTTTATTTTATGGTTAAAAACACTTTTTTGTGAGTAATTTTATTGTATTTTTATTATTTACAAGTTATAATATATATTGTTTAGGGAGGATATATGAAAAAGAAAATTATAGTTATGGGATTAATGTCTTTAATGTTATGCGGTTGTGGTAAGGTATCAAAGCTTTCTAATGGAGATGATGCAGTAGTTAGTTTTGATGATGATTCTAAAATTAGTATTAATAGTCTTTATGATGAAATGAAAGATAGATATGCAGTCGCTATATTAATTGATATGATTGATGAAGAAATACTTAATAAAGTTTATAAAGATGAATTAAGTGATGCTACTGATTATGCTAAAGAAACAGTAAAAGCATTAAAGGCTAATTATGATTCTGAAGATGAATTTCTAAATGCAATTAATAGTTATTATGGTTATAGTACTATAGAAGAATTTGAAGATTATTTAAAATTAAATCATTTAAGAGATCTAGCTACTGAAGACTATGCAAAGAATCAAATAACTGATAAACAAATAGAATCATATTATGAAAGTGATGTTGTTGGAGACATTGAAGCAAGTCAAATATTAATTACAGTTGATGTTAAAGATGATGCAACAGAAGATGAAAAAACTGAAGCTGAAGAAAAAGCTAAAAAACAAGCAGAAGATATTATTAAAAAGTTAGATGATGGAGAAGATTTTAGTAAACTTGCAAAAGAATATTCTAAAGATGATACTACTAAAGATAATGGTGGTGCTTTAGAAAAATTTAATAAAGGTGATTATGAAGAAACATTTACTGATGCTGCTTATAAGTTAAAAGTTAATGAATATACTAAAGAACCTGTTAAAACTAGCAATGGATATTATATTATTTTAAAAACTAAAGAATACGATAAAGCTTCTTTAGAAGATTCTAAAGAAAAAATTATAGAAGATTTATCTAATGAATTAATTGAAAATGATAGAACTATATCAATAACTGCATTAACTGAATTAAGAAAAGAAAAAGGTATGAATATTGAAGACGATAAATTAAAGAGTCAATATAATAAATATATTAATACTTTATATAACTACTATATGACAACACAAAGTGAATAAGAAACTAGTTAATTCTAGTTTTTTTATTATAGTTAAAAAACAGAGAAGATTTCTTGATGCCTTTCGTTTTTTCTCAAAAGATATTTCAAAAATCACTGTGAAAAAGAATGTCTTATTTTTTATTTTTGAACATCTAGTTTTTCTAAATTGATATACTTTATGTTATGTTTCAATTTATAAAATACTTTTCTTTCATATAAACAATACTCATAGGAAGACATTACTAATCCATAATTTGATATGTTAGTTACTATACTAACACAATATATTCTGTGTCAGTTGATGTCAAACATTAAATATTGTATATTTACTTTTTACTCTTCTATTTTATCAAGTAATTGAGATATTCCATTAGAATAATCACATACTGAATTTTGTATTGAATTAATTAATACAATTATGGCTTCTGCAAAATCATCTTCTGTATAATTATCTTTTTTTAAATCTAACAATTCTCTATTTATTAGTATCTCATTTGGAATATCTAGTTCGTTACATAAATTATTAGTAAATGATGCTAACATTTGTAATTGTTCATAAATAATACTTTGTTTTTCTTTTAAAGATTGTTCTTTAAAAAATTTCATATATTCATTTATATCTTCATTCATTTAATCACCTAAACATTCTATTTAATTCATTTGCTACTTGTTCTTGATTTTTTTCATTTAGTGTATTAGCTTTTAACCACAATTTTTTAAATTTTCTTTTTTGGCCAGATAATGTCATAATAGTTTGTTTTAATTTGCTCATACCATATAATCTTTGTTGAGCATTATATCTTGCTGCAATTGCAGGGTTTTTACTAGTTTGCTCTTTTCCTGCAGAAGTATAGTTATATTTCGGTATTTGACTTTCTTTGATTGCTTGTTCTCTTTCCCTTTCTGCTTGAGCCCTTTGAGCATAAGTTTTAATTTTATTTTCCAAATCAGCAATTCTATCTTTTAATCTATATGCTTTATTTGGATCAGTATATTGTTCATACGAATACGAATCAGATTTATGTTGGTCCATAACACCAGGTGCCCAAGAAACTGAACCATATTTCTTTATTGTAATTTTTTCTAATTCTTGTTTAGCGTCTCTTAATTGTGATTTTAAAGAATCTAAACTTTCCACTATTCCACCTTCATTTCTTTTATTACTAAGATTGTACAAAATTAAGCATCTATTGTACTTAATAATGTAATCTTTTATATTTATATATTATCATTAAAAAGAAGAATATTTATAAAAAACTAATATACATTTACATAAATTTTGTTTAAAAGTGTAAATATTATAAGTTTAATAAAAAAATCAAACCTAAAATTAATAAGTTTGATACTATTAATTTATAAAATCTCATTTTGTAGTTACACTAGTTATTAAAATAATTTTCTATAATTTAAATTATTTATTTTAAATTAGAATCTTTTATAAATAATTTATTAATATTCTTAGTAGGCATTAATATTTTAAAATCATTTATTGTTTTAAATTCATAAACTTTATTGTATCTATTTAATTTTTCTCCATCAATACACCATGCTTTTTTAGGATATTGTTCAAATGTAAATTTTATTTTATTTGTTTTATAAAATTCTAATCCTGATATATTATTAGGATCATTATCTATTAATAATCTTAATGTTCTTATTATATGTCTTCTTGTAGAAAAATTACATAATAATACTTCAAATTGATTATCATCTAATTTTACATCTTTATAAAATGTATTTATACCTGCTATTCTATTAGCATTGCTAATTAGTATAAATGAAAAGTATCCTGTTTTTTTTATATCATTTACTACATATTCAACTTTATATGTTTTAATTGGTCTAAAAAAGTCTTTTATACCCTCTATTAAATAAGCAAGATAGCCATATTTTTTCTTTAAATATCTAGGTGTATCATATGCTATATTTATAAATTTACCTAATCCTGCAACATATACAAATGGTCTATCATTTACCATACATATATCAATATTAACTTCTTTACCTTCTAAAAGTGATATTAAGTTTCTTTCAAAATTTTTACCATATCCAAACATAGTGCCTATATCATTAGTAGTACCTATTGGAATATTTGCAACAAGTAGTCTTTTATTACGCATCATATTTCCAGTCACTACTTCATTAAATGTTCCATCTCCACCAACACTAATAACTAAGTCAACTTCTCCTAAATGACTTACTATTTCAGTAGCATGTCCTGCATATTTTGTAGGAATTATTTTCACATTATAATTATAATCACTACATATTGGTTTAACATGCTTTAAATTTTCTTCAGTCATTGTATGTCCACTATTAGGGTTATAGATTAAAACACAGTTTTTCATAATCTTCGCTCCATAAATGATTATAATACATTTTTATAATTTGTCAAAATATTATATGTTTAATGTATTAAAAAAAGACAACTTAATGCCTTTAATTAAAATAATATTAATGCAAAAAGAACAATTACTATTAACATTACTATTATAAATTTCCAAATATATTTAAACCAATCTTTATATGGAATATCTAAATAACTTAATCCAACTAATAACATAGCACTAGCAGGTGTTAAGAAACTAACAATTCCATAAACTGATTGTAATATAAATGAAACAACACTTAAACTATCTGCATAACTAGTAGAGAAGAAGCCACCAATCATTGTTATTAAATATTGATACTCTCCTGTAAATAATGATGTAACTAGTGCTGCAAGTCCTGTAGTAAATACATTAAATGATTTACCTAAGAATGAGTTTACAATTGTTGGTATTATTGGATACATAACTGTAAATTCTAATATAACATATGCAAGTAAGAATACTATAACTAATTTTCCTGCTTTTTTAAGTCCTTTTCCAAATGAATCTAATAAAGAACTAAAGCTCTTTTTGTAACAAATATTAAGTATAAATACACTTACTAACATAACAATTTGTGCTCCAAATAAATCCCATAATCCAAATGCATGAACGGTTCCATATTGGGCATCTGTATTACCTAAAATGTAAGCAAATATATTACTGCCAAATAATTTAGCTTCTGTTATCCAATTAAATGCATCATTAAACCATTCAACTTTGAATACATCAGTCCATGGCAAATATGCAAGTAATATAACTATCATTGCAAGTACACTTACTACTATTAATGGAATTGCACTTTGTTTTTCTTTAGTTTCAACTGTTTCAAATAAATCTGTATCTTCTACTACTAATTCTTCATCTTTTTTACTTGATTTTTTATTAGTTGTTTTATTTGAAGTTTTTGATTTTTTCATATATAATATATTAAATACACTATATATAACAAATGCTAAAACTACAAAAACAATTTTAATCCATAATTTATCTGTATATGTTGTACCTAAATATTGTACATTCATTCCTGCTACTTTAGTACCTATTACTGAACCCATGATACCAACAAGCATTGCACCAAATGTTGTAACAAATGCAGATATTTTTTTAAATCCTGCTTTTAAACAAACTGTAATTACAAAAGGCATAAATGCTAATAATACCATTGTTTCATTTACCATAGCAGCTAATGCAGTAAATATGAAACTTACAATTATTGAAAATACTATTTCCTTTCCTTTTATTTTTTTAGCAATAGAACTAGTTAAATTTTGATAAGCAGGTAAATCAGATAAATATTGATATACTGCACCTAGTACAAATAAGAAAGTAACCATTACTGTAAAATAATACATTCCTAAAAGTCCATAAGTAAATAAATCAAATATACCTACTCTTGTTATTTCACCTTTAACAAGCTCTGCTCCATTAAAATTTCCTTGAGGTATAATCCATGTTAATATTACTGTTAATAAAATCATACCTAAAGCAATTTTAACTAAATCATGCTTTTCAAAAAATTTCTTCATCATAACCTCCTCATAATAATTATAGCATAATTTTTAAAAAAACAAGTACTTTTAGACTTATTTCTACAAAAAAAGAATAATTTTTTTAAAATTAATTCTCAGACTGTTGACAAATAGGTAAAAAAATTACTTATTTGTCTTTTATTTTGAAAAATTATAGATATTATTAGAAAAA
>CANRDR010000067.1 GCA_947629425.1 uncultured Bacilli bacterium
ACTATAAGAGAAAGTATAAGATTAAGAGCATTTGATGATGGATTTGATAAAGGAAAACAAGATGGATTTACTAGTGGATTCAATAATGGCGTTAAAGATAAAACTTTATCAATAGCAAAAAAAATGTTAAAAAAGAAAATATCTATTGATGTTATTAGTGAAGTAACAGGATTAACAATTGAAGAAATAAAAAAACTAAACAAATAAGTTCTTAATTTATTTGTTTTTAAATAACCAAAAAAACTTGAAATAAATTCAAGATTTCTTATATTTAAATACTTAATATTGTTATGACAATAAATACTAATAATATAATAAATAATAGTGTTTTATATATTTTAAATGTATGTATTGTTTTAGTAGTATTATCATAAGTCATTTCTTTAATTTCTACATAAGGTACTGGATTTCTTCTATACCAACCTTTAATAGTCACTTCTTTATCAAAATATTCTTTACTTTTAAATAAAGCAAATACTTTATTTATTACATTTAATGGTTGGTTATAATCTAATAATATTATTCCTGTATCATCTTGTAAAACAAAATCTTCATTTAAAATACATCCAGGATTTCCTCTACCTATTATTTTACCTTTTAATTCACAAGAAACACTATTTATATTAGATACTTTTACAATAGATAATAAATCTTTTACTTTTCTTTCTTTAAAACCAATACTTTTATGACTTTTTAACAATTTAATTAATAAACTTAATGAAAATAGCATTCCACCAATACCAGTAATTAACATTGCTTTATTAGGCATAATTATAATAAATAAAATTGTTAATACTAAACTAATAAATGGCATTAAATAAACTATTAAATCTTTTATAAAATCATCAACATAAGATTCTTCTTTTTTTAAATCAAATTTAATAAATTCTTTTTGATTAAATTCTTTACATCTATCACTTATAGCCTTTAATCTTTTTGATATTAATGGATGAGTTGAATTTAATTCATAAACTTTAGCCCAAATATTCCATTCTTCCCATTTCATTGTTTCTTTTATATTTTCTTTTGAAACTTTTCCATCTTTATAAGAAGTTACTACTAATGATTTGCTAGTTTTTGAATCAAATATTCCTAATGCATTTGATTTTGATGCATTGTGTTTTTTAATACTTTCACTTGTTGATAATCCATATCCTACTTTAACTAGTGCATTTGCTAAACTTGATGGATCTTTAGTTACTTCAATTGCAAAACTATCAGCATAATATTCTCTAGTACGTGATAACCATAAAATAATATATTGTGATACAAAATATAATGCCAATGCAATTAATCCAAGCGCACTCATAATTGAATTATCATTGCTTGTATTATCATCCATATTCACTGTTGTTTCATAAATTCCATACATAATTAAAGGTACTAATTGTGCAACAGTCATAAATAGCATATCATAATGTCTTGCATGTCCTAATTCATGTGCAATTACCGCCATAGCTTCACTTGCATTTAACATTTCTAAAGTTCCTCTAGTAATAATAATTCTTGCACTATTTTTAGTTCTACCATAAGTAAATGCATTTGGAGCACCATCATCAATATACCCTATTTTTGGATATTTCATATTTTCTTTTTCACATACAGTTTTTATAAATTTTTTTAAATTAGTAGGTAACATATCATCTTCAAATTTTACTTTATAAAACAATTTCATTGTAAAATCTGTTAACCATGGAGATAATATAAATTGTAAAATAATTATTGCAATACTAATATATACTCCAATCATTACTGGTAATCCTGTAAAATAAAATACTGCTAAAATAATTCCTGCTAATAGTCCATATAAACATACTAATGTAAATATAGATATTCCAAATAAATTCTTCATACTACATACTTCTTTCTTTAAAATTAAATATATCTTATCATAATTTAATTTTATTCTCAAGAAAATTATATACTTTTTTTATTATACATTTTCATAACATATTTTTTTGCAAAATCAAGTTCATTACTATCTATAAAATTATTATTATATACAGAATCAAATTTACCTTTTTTCATACTCTTAATATATATTTCTTTATTAAATTCTAATTCATGTAATATTCTTAATCTTCTTTTTAATAGCTTCAATTCATCTAATTTTTTTACTTCATTATAGATTTTATCATTATTTTTATTTATTGTTTTATTATTTTTTAGATTATTTACTATATTTTTTTGTTTTATTAAATTATCATTTAAATATTCTAATTCTTTTTTATAAGCAGATATTTTTTTAGTATTTGTTATTATTTTATTATATATTTTTAAATGTATATAAGAATTACTTATAATTGTAAAAAGAATTAATAATAATCCAATTAATTTTATTATATTACTTAAAGAAAAGCCTATAATAAAACCAAAAGAAAATATAAAGCTTAAATGTATTAAAGCATTTAAAATATCTAAACATCTTAAAATAATTTTTTTATACTTTAATTTCTTTATTTTTTCTTTTTTAGAATTGATATTATTATTAATACTCATTATTACATTTTCATGTGCTAAAACATTATCAAAGTTATTATACATATCTTTTATTTTTTTATTGCCTAATTCATCTATTACAATAGCTTTACCATTATCTAATTTTATATATTCTTTGTTCATAAAACCCCCTTGAACAAAAAGTATACTATCATAAAAATTTAATTTTTTCAATATTCTTTAAAATATAACTACATTTTTTCAAGCACATCCATTATAAATGGAACAATTTGTTTTTTTCTAGATATTATATCTTTAACTATTATACCTTCATTAATACTATTTAAATTATATGCCTCTTTTATTATATTTTCGCCATCTTTATTATATATAATTAAAGAAGTTTTATCTATTATATTAGTTATAAATAAACAAGTTAATTTATAATTATTATGTATACTTATTTCATTTAATTTTAATACATAATCATATATATTTTTATAATCATTATAATCTACTGTTAATATTTGTCCTATTCCAAATTTATAATCATTTATATTATATATTTTAAAATCATTATAAATTATTTCTTCAATAGTTTTATCTTTAAAATCCATTCCACTTTTTAATAATTTTATTCCATAATCCTTATAATCAATATTACATATTTTAGATAATTCTAATAGTACTATTCTATCATGAATAGTTGTAGTTGGACTATTTAATAAAACTGTATCAGATATAATACCACTTAACATTAAACCTGCTATATTTTCAGGTATTTCTATATTATTTTCTTTAAACATATAATAAATAATTGTATTAACACTACCTACAGTCATAATTCTAAAATTAATTGGCATTTTAGTAGTTATACCACTTACATTATGATGATCTATTATTTCTAATATTTCTGCTTCTTCTAAACCATCTACACTTTGTTTAAATTCATTATGATCTACTAATATAACTTTATGTAATTCAAATTCATTAGTATCAATTAATCTTAACATACCATAACATTTATTAGATTTATCTATTATAGGATAATTAGTATGTTTTGTTTTATTCGCTATATTAACAAAATCAGACATATAATCATCTAAATATAATGTAATACATGATTCATTTCTTTTTATAGTATCTATTTTATTAGAAAGACCTAATAATTTACTTACTTCAAAACTAGAATATTTTGTACAAATTAAATTAATATTATTTTTTTTACAATTAATTAATTGTTCTATATTTAAATTATTTTCTCCTATTATAATTATTAATTTTACATGACTATTTATAGCATGTTCTATAATATTTTTTCTATCCCCTACTAATAATATTGTATTATTATCCATTTTTATATTATCTATAAAAGTTTTATCTTCTAATATAGCAGAAACTATATTACCTTTTATTTCATTATCTATTTTAATAAATTTATCACTTTTTAATATTTTTATTAAATCATTAAAATTAGTATCTATATAATTATTAGTATCACTAATCATACTTTTCGCTATTTCTTTTAAAGAAACATAACCTACAAAATTTAATTCATTATCTACTATAGGTATTCCTGTTAAATTATATTCATTCATAAAATTATATGTATCATATATACTAGTATTTTTATTTATATAATAATCTTTATGATATTTAATATCTTTTATTTTTGTTTTTACATCATTTAAATATTTAGGTACATCAAATTTAAAATAATCTAAAGCATATTTTGTTTCTTTATTTATATCACCTAATACTCTAGGTTCTGTATTACTACCTAATTTATTTTTTAAAAAAGATAATGCAATAGATGCACAAACACTATCTGTATCAGGATTCTTATGTCCAAATATTCTTATTTTTTTCATCAAAATCACCCTTTTTATAATTAATTTATATATAATTCATATATTCTTATATTTTGATATTAACATTTTTAATAAAATTAATCAAATAAATCTATAAAATTATATTTTTTGATATATAATAATAAACGAATGGAGTTAGATTTTATGTTTGAATTAGTATCAGATTATTCACCAAATGGAGATCAACCTAATGCAATTAATGAATTAACTAAAGGAGTTATTGATGGAAAACGTGAACAAGTTCTTTTGGGTGCAACTGGAACAGGTAAAACATTTACAATCGCAAATGTAATTAAAAATGTTAATAAACCTACTTTGGTTTTAGCACACAATAAAACTTTAGCAGGACAATTATATGGTGAATTAAAAGAATTATTTCCTAATAATCATGTTGAATATTTTGTTTCTTATTATGATTATTATCAACCAGAAGCATATGTTCCATCAAGTGATACCTATATTGAAAAAGATGCAAGTATAAATGATGAAATAGATGAATTAAGACATAGTGCAACTGCATCTTTATTAAAAAATAGAGATACTATTGTTGTTGCAAGTGTATCATGTATTTATGGTATAGGTGATGTTGAAGATTATAAAGAAAAAATGTTAATAATTAATTTAGGTGATACTATTAAACATGATGACTTATTAAAAAAATTAATTGATATGACTTATGAAAGAAATCAAATAGATTTTCATAGAGGAACATTTAGAGTTAATGGCGATGTTATTGAAATAGTACCAATTGCAGAAAAGAAAAATGGAATACGTATAGAATTATTTGGAGATGAAGTAGATAGAATTAGTGAATTTGATATATTAACTGGAATAATTAAACAAAATAAAAAAAGTGTTACTATATTTCCAGCAAGTCACTTTGTAACAAGTGAAGAAAAACTTAAAATATCTATTGAAAGAATACAAAATGAATTAGATGAAAGATTAAAATATTTTAAAGAAAATGGAAAATTTATAGAAGAACAGAGATTAAGAGAAAGAACTTTATATGATATTGAAATGTTAAAAGAAACTGGTTTTTGTCATGGAGTTGAAAACTATTCAAGACATTTATCTTTAAGAGATGAAGGAGAAACACCTAATTGTTTAATAAACTTTTTTCCAAAAGATTTTCTTTTAATTATAGATGAATCCCATGTTACAGTACCACAAGTAAGAGGAATGTATAATGGAGATAGAATGCGTAAACAAACATTAGTTGATTACGGTTTTAGATTACCTAGTGCATTAGATAATAGGCCCCTTACATTTGATGAATTTGAGTCTATTATAAATCAAGTTATATACGTTTCAGCAACGCCTGGTGATTATGAATTAGCCCGCGTTAATAATAAATTTGTTGAACAAATAATTAGACCAACAGGATTACTTGATCCAACTATAGATGTAAGAAATACTAATGGACAAATAGATAACTTAATTGAAGAAATAAATATAAGAATTAAAAAAAATGAAAGAGTATTAATAACTACTCTAACTATTCGTATGGCAGAAGAACTTACAAATTACTTAAAAAGTGTTGGTATAAAAGTTGCATACTTACATAGTGAAGTTAAAACATTAGAAAGAATGAAAATTATAAGAGAATTAAGATTAGGTACATATGATGTATTAGTAGGTATTAATTTATTAAGAGAAGGAATAGATATTCCAGAAGTTAGTTTAATTGCAATAATGGATGCAGATAAACAAGGGTTCTTACGTAGTGAAAGAAGTTTAATACAAACAATAGGTAGATGTGCAAGAAATGCAAATGGCCATGTAATAATGTATGCTGATAAAATAAGTGAAGCAATGGAATTAAGTATTAATGAAACAAAAAGAAGAAGAAAAATTCAAGAAGATTATAATAAACTTCATAATATAATTCCTAAAACAATAATTAAAAGTATTAAAGAAGTAATTAGCAATGAAATAGATGAAAAAATTGAAGATAAAAAATTATCTAAAAAAGAAAAAACAAATATGTTACTAGAAATAGAGGAAGAAATGAAAGAAGCAGCAAAAATGATGGATTTTGAAAGAGCTGCAGAATTAAGAGATATATTATTTGAACTTAAAAGTGAATAACCTTGCAAATATTTAATTTCATCTTTATAATAATACTTACTCGAAGGGAAAGATTTTACGTGGATAATTATGATGAATTACTTGAAGATTTAAAATATGCTATAAAAAGAGTTAATAAAAAACTTGAAAGAAGAAATGAAACATTTAATAAATATAGTGGAGTTTATTCTTTTACTACAGAAAATATTAAAGGTTATTTTAATGAAAGAGATATAAAAAATAAAAATATATTAACTATTGCTGCATCAGGAGATCATATATTTAATGCAATGTTATTAGGTGCTAAAAATATTGATTGTTTTGATATAAATAAATTAACTAAATATTATATTATTTTAAAAAAGACTGCAATATCAAAGTTATCTTATGAAGAATTTATTGAATTTTTTATAAAAGATAAAAAACTTAAAAATTATAAAAAAGTATTTAATGTAAGTACATATTCTAAATTAAGAAATAGTTTACCAACAGATGTTAAAGTATTTTGGGATATAATATTTTTAATAAAAGATGGTTATCAAGTAAGAAATTCTACACTTTTCTTTAAAGATGTTATAAATAGTGAAATATTTTATTCAAATAATTATATGAATGAAGATAACTATTATAAATTAAAAAAAATAATAGATAATTATAATCTAAAATTTTATAATTGTAATTTAAAAGATTTGCCAAAATTATTAAATAATAAATATGATACTATATATTTATCTAATTTAATTAATTATTTATATTTTATATTTAATGAACCACTTCTATATAATTTTAGAAACTTTATTACTAATGATTTAAATAATTATTTAAATCAAAATGGTAAAATTTTTGTAGCATATTTATATTCATGTTTTAATATAAAACAAGTTTTTTATGATGAAGATAGTAATTTATTTAATAATGATGATTTTTATATAGAAAGTATTCCTTCTATACTATTTGAAGGTAAAGATAAAATGTTAATCTATAAAAAGAATTAACATTTTCCACAATTACTACATCCATTACATATTATTTTGCTACCACAACTATTACATTTTTCTTTAAAATATGGTTTATAAAAATTATTAAATATATTTGTTTGATAATTAGTTAATTTATAATTTATTTCTTTTCCTTTAAAACTTAAATTAGATTTATAAGCCATATTACTTTGTATTTCTTTAGATGGAATATTATAAATTTTTCCATTTTTTTTGAATTTAGTACCTGTTTCAAAAAAGCAAAAAGTTACATTATATTTTTTACATTCATCACTTACTTTTTTTACCCAATCATAATCACAGATACGTGAGCCTTCATAATTTTCTCCTCCTGCTAATACTTGTTCTATTAAACCTGTTTTTAAATAGTCATCTATACTTACCTCACCTATAAAAGGCGCTATCATAATTCCTCTATGTTTTGCTTTTATATCTAATAGTAAAGGAATTCTTTCATCAGCCCTTAATTGATTTTCAGCAGTTACGTTTATTATTACGTTTTCGTATCCGTCAAACCAATCAGGCGGAAGATTGTTTTTTATTCTATCTGCTCTTTTTGTTAATATAAAAAATTTAACATCACTTCTTTTCTTTATTATTTTCCAGGCTTCATTTCTCCATTCGTCTGCTTCACTTAAAAAGAAATCACTTGTCATACAAACTCTTATCATTTCTCCACTTTTTATTTTATATTCTCCATATTTATCTTTACTTAATGGATAATTAAAATTACTAGTTTTATAAATAACAGAGCCATCTTTATTTGCTTTTACTTTATCTAAATAAAACATATAACAATTAAGACAGCCTTCACTATACTTTGTACATCCATGCCAAGGATTCCATATATCATGCATAATACCACTTCCTAAAACTTACTTTGATTATATTAAAATTAAATTGAAAAATCAATTTATCAAACAAATGTATAAATTATATCTTTATTTTTTTACACATATATTTTATAATGTCTTTAGAGATACTTAATTGTTAGGTGCTTTTTCCTCAGTCCAAATATTTTTTATTAAATTTCTTGGAAGGAGGTGGTCCTATGAAAGGATTATTTATAAATGGATTATTTAGTAATCTATG
>CANRDR010000068.1 GCA_947629425.1 uncultured Bacilli bacterium
GATTATATATAAATGGATTATTTAGTAATCTATGCAGTAATACTTGTATTACTTATAAAATTCTTGAAAAAGGATTAGTAAAAAAAACTAGAGCACCTATTCTACTATTGAATGGTGCTCAAAACAACACATGTTGGACTGAGAGTACCTAACATAGGAAATTAAGTATCTCTTTTTCTTTCCACGCATAAATTATATCACAACTTATTCAGTTTTACAACTAGTTTTAAAATATAACCTATACATTATATATTATTCTCAAATATATTATTTATATTAAATTTTATCCGGTACACTTATTCCTAATATATCTAATAACATTTTATTAGTTTTATATACTAAATCAGTTAATACTAACCAAGATTCTCTTACTTTAATATCATTCTCTATTAATACTCTATTTGATGAATAGAAATTATTATAATTATTAGTTAATTTATATAGATATTCTGCTATTTCACTTACACTTTTTAAGTTTATAGAATTTTCTAATATAATAGGTACTTCTAATAAATTTAATATAACAATTCTTTCTAAGTCTGTTTTAATTAAATTATATTTTTTATATTCTATTTTTTCTAAATTAGATTTATTTAATAAACTTTTCATTCTTACAGTACTATATAATAAATATGGTGCAGTTTTTCCATTTAAATCACTAAATTTAACAGGATCAAATACATAATCAGTATTTCTATTAGGTAAAAGATCAGCATACTTTATTGTTGCAATAGATAAATCATATGCTAATTTTTCTTTATCTATAATATTATCATTTATTTTTTTTATTGTTTCATTTTTTACAAGTTCGATTAATGATTTTAAAGACATTACTCCACCATCTCTTGTTTTAAATGGTTTTCCATCATTACCATTCATTGTTCCAAATCCTAAGAAACATAAATCTACATCATTTTTAACAATGCCTGATTTTTTAGCAGCTCTAAAAACTTGTTTAAAGTGTAATTCTTGTCGACTATCTGCAATATACCAAAATTCAGTAGGATTATATTCTTTAACTCTCATATATAATGTAGCCATTTCAGTTGATGCATAAAGATATGTTCCATCTGTTTTCTTTAAAAGCATTGGTGGTATTTCTAATTTATCATCACTTTGACTAACGTCCATTACTAATGCTCCATCTGATATATAAGTTAAGCACTCTTTATCTAATAATTTTAAAACTTCTTCAATATATGGATCTGCATCACTTTCTCCTAACCATAAATCGAAACTTGCTCCTAAATCTTCATATATTTTTTTTATATCCATTGAACTAGTATTTACTATATGTTTCCATAAATGAGTAATACCTCTATCTTTATTTTGTAACTTTTTTGTTAATTCTTTAGCCTCTTCTTCATAATATTCACTTTCTTTTTTCTTATTAGATGCTGTAGGATAAATAAATGCTAAGTCCTCATTTGTTACAGGTGATGTTTTTGGATATTCTCCAGTAAAATGTTCATCAAAATAAGGTAAATCCGGATACATATGTCTTATTTCATTCATAACTAAACCCATAGGAGTGCCCCAATCACCTAAATGTACATCACTTATAGTTTTTACTCCACAATTTTTTAAAAGACGTTTTAATGTTTCACCAATATTTGCACTTCTTAAATGCCCTACATGTAATTCTTTTGCAATATTAGCACCACCATAATCTAAAAATACTAATCCTTTATTAGATTTATAATTTAACAAACTAAAATCGTTAAATATTTCATTCATATACTTAATTAATACTTCATCATTAAAAGTTAAATTAATAAAACCTGGTCCTGCTATATTTATATTTTTAAAATAATTTGTTTTATTTAAAGAATCTACTATTTTATTTGCAATATTTATAGGACTTTCTTTATATGTTTTAGCAAGAGTCATACAACCATTATATTGATAATCTCCTAAATCAGGTCTATTAGATACTAATAATTTTACTTTATCAACATACCCTAATTCTTTTAAAATATTTGTTAATTCATTTTCTATACTATTAATTAAATTCATGATTTTTTCCCTTTCTTCAATATTTAAATAATATCAAATTTATTAATAAAAGTATAGACTTTTAGGTAATTTAATGATATATTAGTCTTGCATAAGAGATTATGCCTTGAATATTATATATTATATTTAAGAGAAAAAGCGGTGATTCCCACCTTAAGAGGAACTTAAAAAAGCGGTGATTCCCACCTTAAGAGGAACTTAAAAAAGCGGTGATTCCCACCTTAAGAGGAACTAAAAAAAGCGGTGATTCCCACCACAAGAGGAACTTAAAAAAGAACTAGGGTATATTACTCTAGTTTTATAGTTTAAAATAAATTTTCAAAATAATAAAATTTGAGGTGATACTATAAAAAATTTAATACTCGTAAAAGTTGATTCTAATTATTGTAATTATTTAAGACAATTTGATGAAAAAGTTCCATATAATTTTAAAGAAAAAAATAGAAGACCATTTATAGGTGTTTTATTTGAAGTAAATAATTTATTATATTTTGCCCCATTATCAAGTCCAAAACCTAAACATTTAAAATTAAAAAACAAAATTGATTTTTTAAAAATTGATAATGGAAAATTAGGTGCTATTAATTTTAACAATATGATTCCAGTAACTAATAATAATATTTCTAAAATTAATTTAAATAAAAAAATATTAAATAAAAGTGAAGAAAAATACATTAAATTATTAAAAGAACAAATATTTTGGTTAAACCGTAATAGTGACTTAGTTTATAATAAATCAAAAAAATTATATGATAAATATATAAATGGAACATTAAATAAAAATATCAAAAAAAGAGTTTGTAATTTCACATTATTAGAAATTAAATGCAATAATTATAATAACACTTTTACTTATACTTAAAAAACTCCAAAAAGGAGTTATTTTTTTTCTTCATTTGGATTTAATAATTCATCTATCATATTCTTTGCTTTAGTAACTGATTCTAAATCAGGTTCCATAACATATACTCTACTTCTTCCAGTAGAATATGTTGTATTGCTAGAATCTTTTCCGTCAACAGTTATAGTATTAAATTCCCAAGAAGTATTATTTCTTATTTGTTTTTTTATTAATGTTGTTATACTTTTTTGATCAATGTTTGTTAATATTGAATCTGATAAACTATTTAATAAATCATTATATTTTACTATTATTTCTGGTGACATAACTTTATCAATTATAGCACGTAATACTAATAGTTGATTTTCTATTCTTGATCTATCTCCACCAGATAATGTATGTCTTGTTCTAGATAATGCTAATGCTTGTTCTCCATTTAATGTTTGTAAACCTTTTTTCAAACATATTTGTTTTGAACTAGTTCTCGATGATGTTTGTTCACAGAAACTAACAGGTACATCTACTTTAATACCATCTAATGCTTCAACTATTTTAATAAACGTTGTAAAATTAACTCTTACATAATAATCTATATCAACATCATATAAATCACTTAAAGCCCCCATCGATTCTTCTACACCGTATATTCCGGCATGTGTTAATTTGTCTTTAGCTTTCTTACTAGGTAATGTAATATAATAATCTCTTGGAGTATTTACCATTAATATTTTATTATCTTTTGGATTAACAATTACTAATATATTAACATCACTTCTAGCCTTTGATATTACTTTACCATTTACATCTATACCACTAATATATATAACAAAATTTTCTTTACTAACATCAACTGTATTAAGTTTTGTTTCTACTTTAGTTGTTACAGTAAATGTATAAATTGGTTTTAATTTAGAATACTCTTCATTATCTTCTTTTAAAATATCTAAATTAGAATCTAATAATAATACTGCATCTGTTTCATTTTCTAATAAAGCCTCAATACTATCTATAACATTATCAAATTCTGTTATATTAAATTCAATTTTATTAGATACCTTTTCTATCGCTTTTTTAGTACCCTCTTCTTCTTTATCAGTAACACCAATAATTAAATCATTTAAATCTTCAATTTTTTTATATTTATCATCTATAACATAAACAGAATAAGAATCATGTCTTAATCCAACATCCACAATATTATTTAAAAAATTAATTGTTCCTAAAGAATAAAAAGATATTAAAGAAAAACCTGCTATTAAAATTATTACTATTAATGATAATACACTTTTTATCCATATTCTTAATCTTTTATTATTTAATAGTTTTATAAAGAAAAATATTATTATACCAGCAAGTATTAATATTACTGATAAATAAGTAATAGGTATTACTTCAAAATAATATATTAAACCAAAAGAAATAATAGCACTTAATATTAATAATACTGATATTATCTTAAAAAAGAGTTTATTTGTTCCTCTTTTATTCTTCTGTTTCTTCTTCATTAGATACCACAACTCTTTCTATTAATTCTTCTGTTCCACTACTATGTGTAACTAAGACTTGTATACCTATAACATAACCATATTTATTATAAGCAGTTACTAATTTAGTATCATATATATCATTAGTATATTGTGAAAAATCTTCTATTGCTACATCACTATAAATGCTTTCAAATTCTTCACTATCTTCATCCATCGCTTTATCAAATTTTACAAATAAAGTTTTACCTATTTCTTCATCTAAACTATTATAAGAATAATTTAAATCTTTAGTTTTTTCACTTGTTAAAGTTGCATTTTCACTTACTGTAACATTAGATGTTAAATTAACACTATTTCCATAAGAATCACTTACTATTAAATCAACTTTATAAGTACCAGGCGTTTTAAATTTATCTATTATATTATCATCTTTAAACTTAACTTCACATGGTAATGAATAATCTTCACATTTATTTATAAATACTTTAGGATTTATCTCTTCATTTACACCTATTGTAATATTATTTTCTATTTCTACTTTTGGTTTTGTTGTATCAACTATTTTTATTTTTCCTTCTTTAGTATGTTTATTATATTTTACTTTATAAGTATAAGTACCTACAGTATCTTTATCAACATCATTTAAATATAATTTATAATTTTTTGAATTATTTTTTCCACTTGCTAAATAATCTTCTACATCAGTTGATAATTCTGTACCTAATTCAATTGTTATATTTTTTAGTTTTATTGCATTTTGTTTTTTATAAAACAAAAAGATACCTATACAAATACCAATAATAAAAAGAATTATTAAACATTTAATAAATATTAATTTACCATTAGATTCTTCTTCATAATAAAATTCATCCATATTACACCCATCTTGCAAAATAAATATTTCTTGTATAATATTCTTCATAATTATCAAATAAAGATATTATACCATTTACTATACTTTCTAATATATTATTATCTCTTTTAACTCTTATTTTAGTTAAACCAATTTTTAATTCTTTTCTAAAATTGTAATCAGTTATATATTTTTTTAATATTGTATCTAATTCTTCTATTTTTTTTAAACTTTCTTGATTAGTTTCATCAATACTAAATATATATTCTTCATAAATACTAATTAATTTCATAGATAAATAGTCATCTTCATCTACTTCATAATTTTTTATATTATAATAATTAGGGCAATGTTTTAATATTATTTTATTCTTTACCATATTAACTACCTTCTATCTTAAAATAATTATAATATATATTAAAAAAAAAGTCTACTACTGTAGACTTAATTTCTAAATTTGTTTAAATAAATTTTTCTTTTTTATAATTAAGTATAATGCTCCAGCGATAGCGCCTACACTTGCAAATCCTATTACATAAGATATTACTCCTGTTTTAGCATTATCTGTACTACCTGTTTTTCCCCAACTTGCATAAAGTGTTAATGTAGAAGTTGATGTTGGTGAAGAAATTGTATCTCCAGGTTGATAACATGTTCCTGAACCGTCTTTATCTAAACACCATCCTTTAAATGCATAATCTTTTCTAGATGGAGCCTTAGAATTTATTCTAATTGATTGTCCAACTCTTTGTTCTTGATCATCAGGCATATTTGTTACACTTGTATCATTTGTATTTTTATCATATTTTACTACCCAAGTATTTTCTGAAGGGTTTTTCTCTTCGTCGTTATTATTATTATCATTATCTTCTGTTTTACAAACACTATATTCAATTGTCATTATTGCAGGAACATTAATAGTTACATTTCTCTTTTTTTCTGCGCTATCATTAGAATTTGCTTGAGTATATACATCGATATCAGGTGCTGCTCCACTTACATCATCTTCAGAAACAATTTTAAAATGAGTTTCATCTTTATATTGCTTATCACAAGAACTCTCAAAATTACTACTACATAATGAATTAAAGAAAGCAATATAACTATTAGTTACATCATATTTTCCTGCGTCATCATTAGTATCTGTAGTATAGTAATATTTTTTATTATCTGCACCTTCTTCATATCCATAAACAAGATTATTTAATCCTTTTCCGTTATAAAGATCTCCACCTACATTATAATCTCTTTTTATTCCAATATTAATATAATCTTGACCATTATATTCAATAACATAATTTTCATCTGCTGTTTTAACTTCTTCTAAATTATTAACTATATATTCTAATTGTTCAATAAAATCTTTACCTGTATAGCTTTTATCAGTTTCTGCATATTTTCCACCGCTAGTCATTTTCAAAAGTGAAAAACTATTTTCTAAAGCACCAGTAATGTTATTGTTATCAAAAATTCTTTGTAATGATAATTCTGCATATTTTGATTTATTTTTACTTACTTCTTTATATTCTCCCCAATCTGGATATTCATATTTAACTGCCTCTCCTGAATTATTTTTAAATCTTCCATGCATAATTACAGTCAAATCTTCAAAATCTGCATTCTTATATTTTAAGTTTGAATATCCACCAACGACGTTTACGCTATTTTTTTCAACATAGTTTCTATCAAAACTAGAATCTGCTGCTAAAACTTGCTCATATTTATTCCAATATCCATCCATATTAGAATCTTCTTCTAAGTCAACAGTTCCGATACTATCAATTCTAATTTTTTCATTTGATAAAGGAACAGGGAAAGTATATGGAAATGAACCTAAATACTCTGAACTTAATGTACATTCTGTACCTCCACTACTACTACAATTTGCTTCATCAAGACTACCAAAATATCCTCCTACTGAAGTTGCTAAAAACATATATTGTTGTAAATGGTGAGTACAATCTTCCTCAACCGCTTTTACTGTAGGCATTTCAAAAAATGGAAGAAGAAATGCCAATAATAAACCAATTACCCCAATTTTTTTAATACTATTTTTCATAAAATCCTTCTTTCTTTTTTTAGGAATCACTATTACTACTTATAGTTATACCCTATCTATATTAAAATTATAACAATAATTTTTATAATTTCAAGTTTTTTTTTATAAAAATGTTAAATTATATGTCAATTAATGTCTAATTTATCTATATCATCTACTAATTCCATTTGACTTTCTAAAATATCTCTTAGTTTTCTTTTGAATGTGATTATATTTCTTCTTAATTTTTCAGCATTTCTTTCTGTTTCTTCTGCTTTTAATAATGCATTATTAACAATTCTATCAGCATTTCTTCTTGCGTTTTCTATTAAACTTTTAGCTTCATTTCTTGCAGAATTTCTTAAACTTTCTCCTGCTTCTTCTGCTACTAATATTGCTTTATTAAAAGATTTTTCTAAATTTCTAGTTTTTTCTAATTCACTTTTTAATTTTTCTATTTCTAAATCTTTAGCCTTCATGTTATTAATCATTGATTCTACTTGTTTAATAACATCACTCACAAATTTATTAACTTCTTCTTTTTTATATCCAGCAAAAGATGTACTGAATTTTTCCATATAATCACTCCTAAATCATTTTAGAAATCTATTTCACTATCAAATTTTGTTTTTGGCTTTTCTTTTTCTTCATTTTCACTCATTTTTCCTTGAATATTAACATTATTCGGAGTACATAAATAAATTCCATTACCTAATTTTTGTAAATTACCACCTATAGCATATATAGTTCCAGTTAAGAAATCTATTAATCTTTTTGCTTGATCAGAAGTAACTCTTTTTAAATTTACTACAACTGTATTTCTATTTTTTAAGTAATCTGCAATTTGTTGTGATTCAGAATAAGCACGTGGTTCTACTAGTATCATTTTACTTCCGGTTTTGCTTTCTTCATCTTTTAATTGTTTATTACTTAAATTATAAAAATTGTCTTCTACATTATTCTTATCATTATCTCCATCAAATAATGCTTTTTTAATTCCATCAAATGCCATATATCTATCCTCCTATGATTACTTTTTTAGTATAACACAATTATTTAAGTTAAGTAAATAGTTTTTAAAACAAAAAATAATTTATATTTCAAAATTATTTATTTACACCCCCCGAGTTTTGCAATTAATTTTTTGTAAATCGTTATTTTGCCTAGAATTTATCTAATTTTTTTATGTCAAGTTTTAT
>CANRDR010000069.1 GCA_947629425.1 uncultured Bacilli bacterium
ATAAAAACTCCTTTTCCATATAAAAAAATTATATAAGTATAACCCCCCCCATATCGAACAAACGTTTCTATGAGAGAGATTGGTTATATAATTCAATCCTTCGTATATAATTTTTTATTTTCGAGTACTTTCTTACTCTATTTACATTATACTTTATAATTTTTTTATTTTCAAGTAGCAAAAAAGAAATTTTATTTAATTGCTTCTATTTTTTTAGTCATGTATTTCTATCCTAATGCAATATCTAAAATCATCATTACGCAAAAGCCTATTATTGTAACTAGTGCCATTAAATCTTTTTTATCAGTATTTTGACTTTCTGGTATTATTTCTTCTATTACAACATATAACATAGCACCTGCTGCAAATGCTAATAAATAAGGTAGAAGTATATTAACTTTTAAAACTAATGCTGCACCAATTATCCCTGCAATTGGTTCAACTATTCCACTTAAAGAACCTATTATAAAAGATTTAAATTTAGACATTCCACCTCTTAAAAGTGGTAAACTTATAGCACTTCCTTCTGGAAAGTTTTGAATTCCTATACCTATCGCAAGAGTAATTGCTGATGCAATTGTTGCACCATTTAATCCATATATAACAGAACCAAAAGCAACTCCTATAGCCATTCCTTCAGGAATATTATGTAAAACTATTGAAAATATAAGAAGAATTGTTCTTTTATTAGATTTTGTTGTTTTTATTTTTTTATCAAATATTTTATCTCCTATATATAAAAGTATTGTACCTCCTAATATACCAACAGTTAAAACAATAACAGGAATTAAATTTAATGAATTAGACATATCTATAGCAGGATTTATTAATGAGAAAAATGATGCTGCTATCATAACACCAGCAGATATACCTAAAAATGAATCTAATACTACTTTATTTACTTTTTTAAATAAAAATACACTTGCAGCACCTAATGATGTTATTAAAAACGTAAATAAACATGCAATTAATGATTGCATTATTGGATTTAATTCATAAAAAAAATTAATCATTTTTTATCACCTATATTATTAAATGATTAATTTTATTGTTTGTGATTATCTTTTTACTTCCATTATTACTGGTAATATTATAGGACGTCTTCCAGTTAAATTATTTATAAATGGATTTAATTCTAATATAATTTGATTTTTTAAATTAATATAATTATATCCAGTTTGTAAAGAAGTTTTTACTATATCAGATACTTTCTTTTCTATTTCATGAATTAATTCTCCATTTTCATTAACTAATATAAATCCTCTTGTAGTTATATTTGGTTTTATTAGCAATTCTTTTTTTATAGGATTAATATTAATTATTGTTACTAATATACCATCATTACTCATAAGTTTTCTATCTTTTATAACTACACTACCTACATCACCTACACGTGAACCATCTACGTAAACATCTCCTGCTTGAACACGTCTTGTAACTTCTGCTTTATCTTTAGTTATATCTAAAACATCTCCATTTTTCATAACAAATACATTTTCTGGTAAAACATCACACATTATCGCTAAATCTCTATGTTTTTTTAACATTCTATATTCACCATGAACAGGCATAAAATATTCAGGTTTTATTATTCTTAATAACCATTTTAATTCTTCTTGTTTAGCATGTCCTGATGTATGTATATCAGCAAGTTCTGTATTAGTAACTACTTTAACACCTTTTAAATAAAGTTTATTTATAATTTTATTAATACTTGCTCTATTTCCTGGTATTGGACTTGATGAAAATATTACAACATCATCTGGTAAAAGTTGAATTTGTTTATGTGTTCCATTTGCAATTCTTGAAAGTGCTGCAAGTGGTTCTCCTTGTGAACCAGTACATAGTATACAAATTTCATCTTTTTTATAATCTTTAGCAGAATTTGCATCTATAAATATTGTACTATCTTGAATTAAATTATTTTTAAGTGCTATTTCTTTAGCGTTTTCCATACTTCTTCCAAAAGTAATAATTTTTCTATCATTTTTTCTACAAGTTTCTACAATATGTTTAATTCTATATATATTAGAAGCAAATGTTGCAATAATAATTCTTGATCTAACTTTTGCAAAAACATCACCTAATGCTTCATCAACTGAACTTTCTGATTTCGAAAATCCTTCTACTAATGCATTTGTACTATCTGCCATTAATAGTTTTACACCCTTTTTACCTAATTCTGCCATTTTATGTATATCTGCCATAGGACCAATAGGAGTTAAATCGAATTTGAAGTCCCCTGAAGTCATAATTATTCCAACAGGAGTATGTACTACTATTGCATATGAATCAGGTATAGAATGCGTTGTATTAATAAATTCTACACTCATAGAATTAAACTTTATAAAACTTTTATTATCAACTATTTCGATATTATCATATTTCATACTTTTATCTTCAAGTTTTTTAATAATTAGGTCACTTGCAATTCTTGGTGCATATATTTTAGGTATATTTATACTTTGTAATAAAAAAGTAATACCACCTATATGGTCTTCATGTCCATGAGTTATAAATAACCCTCTTATTTTATTTTGTTTTTGAATTAAATAAGTTATATCTTGAATAACATAATCTATACCTAATAAATCATCTTCTGGAAACATTACACCTGCATCTATAATAATTAAGTCATTATTCGTTTCTATAACATACATATTTTTACCAATTTCGCCTAAACCACCTAATGCAAAGACTGCTGTGTCTTCATTTTTCATATAATTTCCTCCTTAAAATATTTAAAAGATTTATAAGCTAAAATAATTATATAACAAAATATTAAATTTGTCTAGTTAAAAAATAAGTACATTTAAGTACCCATTTCATTATTTAAATATATTTCTACATGTCCTGAAAAAGTTCTTCCTTGATCTTCATTTTGTTCTCCAACTCCACGTAATTTAAAATTCATTTCATATTCTTGTGTAGTATAAGGAGGAATTATAATATCTCTAGCAAAAGCACTACTTTCTTTTGGTGCTGTAACATAATCCCTAGTAATACCGCCCATAGTTCCTTTTATATTATACATAAAATTATCTGTAATATAATCATTTATATCAACTATCCATTTTAAATTATATTTTATATATAAACTAGATTTATTAGTAACTTTAAATTTTTTAACTGGAACATTATTTTCATATCCCGGTTGATCATCTGGAAAAATTCCTGTTATAAATACATCTTTTTCATCAGCATATTCTATTACTAACTCTTCAGATTTTATAAATGGTCTACTACTACCAACTGATGAACTTGAACCAGTATCAACAGGATCCATATTATTTATTTCATCATCTGTTAAACAATTAAAATCACATACTAAATCGTTATCTGTATCACAATGCATATCACATTTATTATCATTATTCATATCAAAGTTTAAATCAGGTCTTCCGTCTCCATCTTTATCAATATTCATATCCGCTATTCCATCACCATCTAAATCAAGATTAGTATCAGGCCAACCATCATCGTTTACATCACAATTTAAATCACATTTATTATCATTATTAATATCTTGATTAGTTAAATTATAATCTGCTACTCCATTATTATCCATATCAATATTAAATGTAGGTTTTCTATTACCTTTATAATCAATATTAACATCTGGTTTATCATCATTATTATTATCTATATTAACTTCTGCAATTTTATCATCATTTAAGTCTAAATTTATATCAGGAATTCCATCGTTATCAATATCTTTATTTAAATTTCTAAAAACAAAGTTAGAAACAGTTACAAAAATAGCACCTAATATTAAAAATGATACAAATGTTAAAAATAATGTCATTAAAAATATATTTTTATTTCTACTAACTTTTATTGATATAATATTTTTTTTCTTTTCAGCAATAACTCCATATGGAAGATGTATCTTACTATCTTTTGGATCACATGAAAGTTTTATACATCTTAATGAATATTTTCTTAAACTTTCAATATCTCTACCAGAATATATTTTATCAAACATATCTTCAAAATATTTTTCTTGTTCTTCTATTTCTAGTTTTTCTAAATCATTCAAGTATATATTTATAGTTTTTACTTTATTTTTATTTAATGGTTTAATTTTTTCTTTTTTTGCCATAATATATACTCTCCTTTACTATTAATTAAATAATTCATTCAATTTATTTTTTATATTATTATGATTATTAATAAATTTTAAATATATTTTACTAATATTATCTTCATTAATTTTTTTAGTATTTAATGCTTCAATATAATATTTTTTAGATAATTCTATAAAATCATCTATATTATTTTTTTCTTCATATATGTATTCTTCTATTAATTTATGTAATTTAGAATTAAAATCTCTATAATCCATAAATCTTTCTTTATCTTCTAAAATAGAATTAGCCTCTATAAATAGTGCTAAATCAAATTCTTTTTTTATATCATCACTTTCATTTATTGTATCTAAAACATCTACAACTTTTGGTTCTTTATATTCAAATTCATCTAAATATTCCCATAATATATATGCTTTTTGAAAATTAGGATCTTTTAAAATTAAATTTGTTTTTCTAATAGGTCCTTTTATTAAAGAACATCCTATTAATTCTTTAATAAATTGTGAAGAAGCAAATCCTTTTATTATTTCATAATTTGCTATTAACTTTTCTTTTAGCATTCTAATATCTTCATAAATACTTATTTCATTATGTTCTTTCATTTTAAGTTCAATATCAATAACTCTTTTATCAATATTAGTTTTTGCATTGTAAGTTATATCATTATCTATTTCTTTTTTTGAAACTACTTCTAAATATTTTATTTGTTTATCAATAAATTCATCTAATCTTTTAAATAAAGTATAAATAAATCTATTTTCATATAAATCTGTTGTATCTTCTTTATATACATTTAAAAGTTTTTTAGGTCTAATATTTCCATCTTTATCAACATCATTTATATTTTGTGAATGTGTTGCTAAATGTGTAATAGTTTCTTTAGCAATTTTTTTAGTTTTTTCAACTATTACAACTTCTTCTTCTTGTTCTAGAAATCTTTTTGGATTTCTTATTATTTTTTCTAAATTAGGTAATGTATCTTCTAATACTTCTATAAAAGAATAATCTACTTTAGTTAATTTTATATGTGAATTCATTAAGAATTTAGAATCTGTTTTTGAAATAAATGTTTCTAATTCATTATTTTTTATATCATTCATAATATCTAATATATTTTTCATATTTCACCTATGCAGATTTTTTCAAACGCATTAATAAATCTATACATTTACTCATTTTGTTTTTTCCAAAGTTAGTATTTAAATAATTTATAAAATCATCTATTTCATTTTTAATAAATGCTAAATTCAATTGTTCAAATTTTCTTAATATTTTACTACATACTAAATAGTCTACTGCTTCTAATTCTGTACCACCACATGATACGTAAGTTGGAACAAAATCTTCCATTTGTTTCATTATACGATTACCAAATGATATTCTAAAATGTTCTATTATATATTCATCTAAATCATTTAGTTTATTTAACATTTCTTTTGATAATGGATATTTTTCATTAGCCTCCTCAAATAAACTTTCAAAATATTCATCATTAATATTTATATTATCTGTCTTAGGAGCATCGAATTTAGGTGCTTTTTCGTTAATATCTATAGCCATTGCTCTATCGTATACTTTATCTGTTACCATAAATGTTGAATCATCATTATTTATTGTTCCTATATACCACATATTTTTTGGTAATCTAAAATTACCATTTACTATTTTTTTAGGATCATTTTCCCATGGTGTTGCAACTAAATTTACTATCCAATCTTCTTTATTAGGCATTTCCATTAAAGATAACATTTCTGCAAAATAGTATTCAACACGTGCTATATTCATTTCATCTAATATTGTTATATATATTTTATCATTATATGTAGCCTCATACATTTTTGATAATAGTTCTGTTTCATTAAATCTTTTTGTAAATTCGTTAAAATATCCAAATAATTCAGTTCTATCTCTCCAAGAAGGTTGTACTGGTGCTATTACTGAATCGTTACCTAAAAAATGTCCAAATGCATATGCTAAAGATGTTTTACCTGTACCAGATATACCTTGTAATATAATTATTCTACTTGCTGCAAAAGCAGATATAAATAATCTTATTAAATCCTCTGAATAATATAAATTTAATTCATTAGCAGCATAATTTCTAAATTTTTCACATATCTCTTTTAATGTTAATTTATCAATATTAGTATTAGGTGTATAATTTTCCCATTTTTTATCTATTTCTGTTAATTTATAGAATCTACTTTCCTTTTCACCTAATTTAGTTATAGGATTACCATCTTCATCAAATTCTGCATCACCATTAGCAAGTGTCATTAGTTTATCGTTTTCTTGTTTTAATTTAATCATATCATAATTTAATTTTTCTACTTCTTCTAATAAAGCATCTTGTTCATGACTTTTCTTTATTACTTTATATGCTTTTTTAATTATATAAAATACAAGAAATGATAACAGTAATATTAAAAGAATTAAACATATTACTGCAACTATAATAAATACTATATTTACAGTACCTTTATATTCATTAATAGTTTCAATATATTTTATTATATTAAACATTTCTAATATACCTTTAAAGAACTCTTTAAAAATTGATATAAATCCATTAAAGAATGGTGATAAAAAATCTACAAAAAATTTTCCATAACTATTCATAATATTCCTACTTTCCTAACAATTCTTTCTCACTTAATACTTTATCCATATCTTTTTTTATAATAACCATACCCATATCTTTCCATATTTCTAAATACTTTTCATTAATACTTAAAAATTCTTCTGGTACTATTATTCTATTTATTCCCATAAACATATTATAATTATCAGTTTCAAAACTATTCTTTATTTCTATAAATAAATCTATATTATTATCATTAATTTTATTTATAAAATCATAATCTTCATTTAATTCTTCATAATTTAATACAAATTTAATTTTATTTAATATATTTTTATTTAAATTATTTTTTTCTTTATAATCTATAAAATAATTTATATCTTCTTTAGAAGCATCTATTAATAATATAATATCTAATCCTTTCATTAAAGATTTAAATATAGCTATATAAGTTATATCAAAAGATATTTTAAATAATTCACTTTTAATATTCATTTTTTTAATAATATTAAGTATATCTCTTGAATCATATTTATCTAATTCATTTAAGTCATACTGATATAATACTTTATAATAATTAGTATCTTTATTTACTTTTATATAATTATTATAAGATTCATTATTATTAAATTTATTTATTAATTTATAAAATTTATTATTTTTTTCAATATATTCTTTTATATTATCAATTAATTTATTTAAATCTTTTTCATTTCTATATTCTATATGAGAAAAATTATCTATTATATTATTAATTTTTTCTTCTAGTTTTTTATTATCATTTATATTATTAAAGTTAGTATTATATAATTCTTCAGCAATATACATTAATATTGTTAAATATAATATAGTTCCTTCTTTTTTTTGTATTTCTAATTCTTTTTTATTATTTATAAAATAATCTATTATAGATAAGAGATTTAATTTTAATTTTCTATTTATTTTATTATTAAATACTATATATTTATCAATATTAGAAAAGTCATTTTTATCATATAAATAATATTTATCGTAATATATGTCTACTATTTCATCAATTATTTTTATTAATTCTTCATTAGAGGTCCATAAATTTTGTTCTGAGTATATTATATTATCATCTAAATATTTAATTATATATTTTAAACTTTTTTTAGATTGTAATATATATTTATCTATAAAGTCATACATTCTTAAACCTCTTTTCTATTCTAATAAAATTCTAACATAAAAAAATACTTGATTCAAGTTGTTTGATAAGTATTTTTTTAATATTTATAATAAAATATAAGAGGATTTATTGATTTTATTTTTTTATAATATTCTATAGTTATTAAATCATTATTTAACTAAAATTATAGTATAGTTTTTAAATAAAAAAAGAAATTTTATCTTAATTGTTCTATTTCTTTTATTGTTAGTCCTGTTATTTCACTAACAACATTTATTGGAATTTCCTTTTTTAACATATTTTTGATAGTAGTTTTAACTCCATTGGTGAAACCATTATTGAATCCAGTTTGTACTCCTTTACCAAATCCTTCATCATATGCTCCATATCTTATACTATTTCTTATCATTTCTTCATCTTTCTTTTTATCATA
>CANRDR010000070.1 GCA_947629425.1 uncultured Bacilli bacterium
AGCAAGTATAGTTAAAAATTAGTAGAAAAAAAAATAATAATAGTATATAATATGTTTTGAAATGAAGGGATTTATTTTATGAAATTTAGAGTATCTTCAAAAGATTTAATAATATTTATTATATTTTGTATAATTTTATTACTACTTTCAAGTATAGTTGTATCAAACGCATTAGGTTTAATAAATGAAGGTGTATTTTATGGTTTAAATCCATTTATAGGATTTGGTAGAAAATATATTTTTATGACATTATTTATATTTATAATTGTTTTATTAATTATTTTTATGAGTGTATCTTCTTATATTTTTAGCAAAGAAAAAGGTCATGGATTAGGATTAAAGATAAATGAAAAAAGTGAAGAAGGATATGCTAGATGGGCAACTGAAAAAGAAATGAAAAATGCTCCTAAAATAGTTAAAATACCCATTGCTACAACAGATTGTAAGGAAGCAGGAACAGTATTAATAAATAATGGAAAAGATATGTGGGTTGATAATGGAGAAAATCATACATTAGTAATAGGTGCAACTGGTAGTGGTAAAACTACAAGTGTAGTAGATCCATTAGTATATAGTTTAGCGAAAGCTAAAGAAAGTATGATTATAACTGATCCAAAAGGTGAAATATATAAACAACATTCAAACCTACTTAGAGCAAGAGGATATAAAATTATAGTTTTAAACTTTCGTGATCCTCAATATGGAAATTGTTGGAATCCATTAACATTACCATATCATTTATATAAAAAAGGTAATACTGATAAAGCAACTGAATTAGTAGATGATGTTGCACTTAATATATTAAAAGATAAAAAAGCACAAGATCCATTTTGGGAAAATAGTGCAGCCGACTATTTTTCTGGTGTAACATTAGGATTATTTGAAGATGCAAAAGAAGAAGAAATAAATTTAAATACAATTAGTTATGTTACAACTGTTGGTGAAGAAAAATTTATGGGATCTAACTATATAAAAGAATACTTTAGTTTAAAAGGAGAACAAAGTCCAGCATATATATTTGCATCAAATACAATAAATTCTCCAGCAGAAACAAAAGGTGGAATACTTTCTGTATTTAGACAAAAAATTCGTCTTTTTGCAAGTCGTGAACAATTATCAGAAATGCTTTCTCATAGTGATTTTAATATGAGGGATATTGGGAAAGAACCTACTGCAGTATTTATGGTAATACATGATGAAAAAACTACGTATCATGCATTAGCAACAATATTTATAAAACAATGTTATGAAACTTTAATAGATGTAGCTCAAGAATGTGGTGGAAAACTTCCTGTTAGAACAAACTTTATACTAGACGAATTTGCAAACATGCCTCCACTTAAAGATGTTACAACAATGGTTACAGCAGCAAGAAGTAGAGCAATAAGATTTACATTTATAATCCAAAATTTTGCACAATTAAATGATGTTTATGGAAAAGAAGATGCTGAGACAATTCGAAGTAATTGTGGAAACTTAATATACTTATTAACAACAGAACTTGCTGCATTAGAAGAAATAAGTAAACTATGTGGTGAAAAGAAATCAAAAGAAAAAGATAAAACAGCTTCAACTCCATTAATAACTGTAAGTGATTTACAAAAAATGAAAATGAATGAAGTTATAATTATTAGATCAAGATTAAATCCTTTTAGAACTAAATTAAAACCAAGCTATGAAATAGATTGGGGAACAAAATATCCTAAGGCTGAATTTATTGAAAGACAAAAAGGTGATATTGGTATTTTTGATTTAAAAGAATTTGTTAAAAATAAAAAAAGTGAAATTATGCCGAATAATATGGGAATGAGTGGAATGCAACCTATGAATGGAGACTTTTTATTTAATAGCATGCCTTCATCTAATCCTAATTCATTACCACCATTTAATGATTTATTTAATAATAAAAATTCTATTTCACAAAATGATTTTAATGTAGATGATTTATTAAAAAGAATAGATGCAAAAATAGCAGAATTAGAGGAAGAAGAAAAAGAATCAAATAATGATGAATCATTAGAAAAATTTGATATAGATGATGATATAGCAAATGAAATAGAAGACTTTGATATAAATGACACTTCAAAAGATGAAAAACTTGACATAAATGATACAATAAATGAAGAAGAATTTAATAAAGATGATACTATGCCAAAAACATTTGAAGATTTATTAAATGAAAATAATATTGAATCTAATAATGTTAAAGAAGATATTAGTGAACAAGATGATATTACAGATGATCAATACTTTGATGATTTCTTTCAAGATGAATAAAAAAAGAAACTAAAGAATTTCATTATCAAAACCTTTAGTTTCTTTTTCAATGTAAATTGGTCTATTTTTTGCTTCTATATAAGTTTTACCAATATATGTACCTAATATTCCAATAAATATCAACTCTATACCTCCTAAAAATAATACTACTACAATTAAAGATGCATATCCGGGAGTATCTTTACCCATAATAAGTGTTTTAAATATTATTTCTAACATATAAATTAAAGATATAAAAGAGGAAATAATACCTATTATAGTAGAAATATATAAAGGTTTTATAGAATGATTTGTAATACCTTGTATAGCATATTTAAATTGTTCTTTAAAATTAAATTTAGTTTTACCACTATATCTTTTTTCTACCTGATAATACATATAATAAGTATTAAATCCAATCCATGAAAATATACCTTTAGTAAATCTATTATTTTCATTTAAAGAAAGTATTGCATCTTTAACATTTTTTCTAAACATTCTAAAATCACTTGCACCATCAACTAACTTAATATCAGATAATTTATTACATATTTTATAAAATAATTTCTTTAAATTTCTTTTAACTATATTTTCTTTTAATCTATCTTTCATAACCATTGCAACTTGATCAATATTATTATTTTCTTTTAAATAATTATACATACTAATAATATATTTAGGATTTTGTTGTAGATCTGAATCTATTATACAAATAAATTCTCCACTTGCTTTTTTTAATCCAGCATATATTGCTGCATCTTTACCAAAATTTCTACTAAAAGATATATATTTAATATTATTATCATTAATTTGTTTTATTTTTTCTAATGTTTTATCAGTTGAACCATCATCTATATATATAAGTTCATAGCTATAGTTTTTTAAAGTATTTAATAATCTTTTATTTAATTCTATTATATTACCTTCTTCATTATAAGCTGGTATTAATATACTTATCATATTTCACCTCATAAAAATTATAACATAACGTATAAATAAAATAAAAATATATGTTATACTAAAATTAGAATAATATATTATATTTTTAATATATATAAAGGAGTTAAGATTAATGATAAATAAAATTTATAAATTTCTTTTAAATATAGTATATTTAATTTCTTCTATATTTTTTTGTACATATATGAAAATAAATTCAAGCAGTGTAATGTATTTTGTTATGTATTTTGTATTTTTATACTTAAATAAGAATATGAGTAAGATTATATTAAATAAAAGAAATAAAGTGTTAATAATTATAAGTTCATTAATATTTTCTTTTTTCATAATATTAGGATATAAGTTAAGTATAAATGGAACTAATTATTTTGGATTATATAATGAAAATTATGTAAATGATTTTATTCTTTTAGATTTATTTGGAATATTTTTATTAACATTATATATTTATGTAATTATATGTAATTTAATTAATTTAATATTTAAAATAATACAAAAAATAAATTTAAAAAATAGTAAATTCAATTATAAAAATTTTATATTAATTGCAGTTAGTTTATTTATATTATGGATTCCATATTTTTTAATATATTTTCCTGGATTTATATTTGGAGATACTACTGTAACTATTAACCAAGCTATAAAACAGACATCAATTACAAACCAACATTCTGTAATTTATACATTTTTTATGAGATTTTGTATTTGGATTGGAAAGATATTTTTTAATGATATAAATTTTGGTATAGGAATATCAACTATAATTCAAATGATATATATTTCAATTGGTTTAAGCTATTTAATAGTTTGGTTAAAAAGTCACGGTGCTAATAAGCTTGTTTGTACATTCTTTTTCTTATTATTTGGATTTGCACCATTTTATGTATCACATACTATTGCATTATGGAAAGATCCAATTTGGAGTATATCTATTATGTTATGGACTTTAAAATTAACAGATTATATTTTATCTGAAGGTAAAATATTAAGTAAAGGTTATATAATAACAACATTTATTTTGTTATTACTAATTGTTTTATTTAGAAATAATGGCTTTTTTGTAGTATTATTTACTATGTTAATAATGATTTTAATTAAATTATTTAAAAAAATTAAATTTAATATAACTCCATTAATAGTTTTATCGTTTATAGGTGTATTTATCTATGTAGGAATAGCGAAACCTTTATATAAAGAATACGATGTTGAAGAAGAATTTGCTGATAGTGTAGGAGTACTTTTATCACAAATGTCTGGTGTTGTAACAAGTGAGGGTAATTTAAATAATAAAGAATTAGATTTTATGAATAAATTATTACCAATAGATAAATATAAAAGTACTTATAGACCTTGTGTTGTAGATATTTTAAAGTGGAATGTAGATTTTAATAATGAATACTTAAATAATAATAAATTAGAATTTTTTAAAAACTATTTTAGTATTATGTTTAAAAATAAAATGTCTTATTTAAAATCATGGGCTTTAATAACTTATGGATATTGGGCATTAAATAGATGGGAATTAAATTTTGATAAATTAAATATAAGTAATGGAGATATACAAAATAAAGAGTTAAATAATTCAAAAATTTTTACTTATTATGATTCTATGATTAGTTTAAGTATATTAAATTGGTGTATATTTTTCATATGTTTAATAATTATAATTAAAAAGAATTATAAATATTTAATACCTATATCACCATCATTAGGCGTAATATTTTCTTTATTTATTGCAAGTCCTAATGCATATTGGCAAAGATATGAACTAGCAGTGTATTATTTAATTCCAGTATATGTATTAATATTAATATATAGTATAAAGGGTAATAAGAAAAAAGTTAAAGATTAGTAAATGTTTTTAAATAATTACATATATTTTATTGGTATTTAGTTAAATATAATAAAAAATTTAATTTTTTTTAAATTTATGCTTGATTTTTCCATATATATGGGCTATAATCTTTATTGTGTTTAACTGGCATTGATGTGCAAGGTGGCTGATACACACGGTGGTGTTCTTCCAAATGTATCAGGAAATTTGCTACGGAGCTATATTTATACCAAGATATAAACGAAGGGAGGACATTTAAAATGTCAAAGGTAAGAATTAGATTAAAAGCTTATGATCATAAAGTACTTGATGATTCTGCAGCTAAAATCGTAACTACTATTAAAAGATTAGGTGCTGATATTTCTGGCCCAATCCCTCTTCCTACAGAAATTCAAAAATTTACTGTATTAAGAGCTGTACATAAATATAAAGATAGTAGAGAACAATTTGAAATGCGTACTCATAAAAGACTTATTGATATAAAAAATCCGAGTTCGGAAGTTATTGATGCTCTAACTCACTTAGATGTTCCAAGTGGTGTTGACATTAAAATAGAAACAAAATAATTGGAGGTATAGAAAATGAAAGGAATCTTAGGACGTAAAGTCGGAATGACTGAAAAGTTTACAAAAGATGGTAGAGTTGTTCCTGTAACAGTTATTTCAATTGAACCAAACATTATTACACAAATTAAAACTGTAGAAAATGATGGTTATAATGCAATTCAATTAAGTACTGTTGATAAAAAGGAAAAACACGCTACTAAAGCTGAAATAGGCCATGCTAAAAAAGCAAATATTGGTCCTAAGCGCTTCGTAAGAGAGATAAGAGTTGATGATGTAACTTCTTATGAATTAGGAAGTGCAATAAATGCTGACTTATTTGAAGTTGGTGAAAAGGTTGATGTAACTGGTACATCAAAAGGTAAAGGTTTTACAGGTGTAATTAGACGTAATAACCAATCACGTGGACCTGAAACACACGGATCAAGATATCATAGAAGACCAGGAAGTATGGGAACTATGAGACCAATGAGAGTTATGAAAGGTAAAGTTCTTGCTGGTCGTGATGGTGGAGAAACTATTACAATACAAAATCTTGAAATAATTGATTTTAGTTTAGAAGATAAATACATTTTAGTTAGTGGAAATGTTCCAGGTGCTAAAAATTCATTAGTTTTAATCAGAAGTGCTGTAAAAGGTGGCAAAAATACTCCTAAAGAATTAGTTGAGTATGAAAGTGTTGCTACTGAAGTAGAAGAAACTAAGGAAGACACTAATACAGTAGATGTTAGTGATAATGAAATTCCTGAAACTACAGAATCTACAGAAGAAACTAAAGAAATCGAGGAAACTACTGAAGCATAACTTCAGTTTGAAAGGAGATTTATAAATGGCAAAGTTAGATGTTATTAACCTTAAAGGTGAAAAAATAAATGATTTAAAACTAAATGATGAAATTTGGAATATTGAACCAAATAATATTGTTTTAAAGAAAGCATTAGATTTACAAATGGCTTCTTTAAGACAAGGAACACATAAAACTAAAAATCGTAGTGAAGTAAGCGGTGGAGGAAAGAAACCTTATAGACAAAAAGATACTGGTAATGCTCGTCAAGGTACAATTCGTGCACCTCATTATAGAGGCGGTGGAGTTGTATTTGGAGTAACTCCTAGAGACTACGGATTTAAAATGAATAAAAAGGAAAGAGTACTTGCAATAAAATCAGCATTATCTTTAAAGGCTAAAAATAAAGAATTAGTTGTTGTAGATAATTTTGATATTAAAAGTACTAAAACTAAAGATGCTAAATCTTTAATTGAAACATTAAAATTAGCTGGAAAAGTATTATTCGTAAGTGCAAATGATAGTGAAAATTTATATTTATCAACAAGAAACTTAGGATATGCAACTTTATTAATGGCTAATGAAATCAATGTTTATGACATTGTTAATGCTGATACTCTAGTAATGGATGAGGAAGCAGTTAAAACTATAGAGGAGGTGCTTAAATAATGAATAGTGATATTATTATTGCACCGGTTATTACTGAAAAAAGTCAAGTATTATCTAGTGGAGGAAAAGTATTTGTATTTAAAGTTAGAAAAGATGCTAATAAAATACAAATTAAAAATGCTATTGAACAATTATTTAATGTAAAGGTACAAAGTGTTAATACACTTAATACTAAAGCAAAAGATAAAAGAGTTGGAAAATACACTGGAAAAACTAAGACTTATAAGAAGGCAATCGTTACTTTAGCTGATGGCCACACAATAGAAATGTAAGGCGGTGTTAAATTATGGGTATAAGAAAATATAAACCAACTACTAATGGTAGAAGAGGAATGTCTACACTTACTAATGAAGAAATAACTACTAGTACACCAGAAAAAAGTTTATTAGCTAAAAAAACTAAAACAGGTGGTAGAAATAATACTGGTAGAATGACTGTAAGACACATTGGTGGTGGAGAAAAAAGAAAATATCGTTTAATAGATTTTAAAAGAAATAAATTTGGAGTTCCAGCAAAAGTTGCAACAATTGAATATGATCCAAATCGTAGTGCAAATATTGCATTATTAATCTATAAAGATGGTGAAAAAAGATATATTATTGCACCAAAAGATTTACATGTTGGAGATATTGTAGAAAGTGGAGAAAGTGTTGATATTAAAACTGGTAATGCAATGCAAATTAAAAATATTCCAGTTGGTACATTTATTCACAATATTGAATTAAAACCTGGAAAAGGTGCTGAACTTGTTCGTTCTGCAGGTGCTAGTGCACAAATATTAGGAAGAATGGATAATTATGTAATGGTACGTCTTCAAAGTGGAGAAACTAGAATGATTCTAGGAACTTGTATGGCTACAGTTGGTGTAGTTGGAAATGAAGACTATGAACTTGTTAATATTGGTAAAGCAGGAAGAACACGTCATATGGGAATAAGACCTACAAACCGTGGTTCTGTAATGAACCCTAATGACCATCCACACGGTGGTGGTGAAGGACGTGCACCAATTGGAAGAAAAGGGC
>CANRDR010000071.1 GCA_947629425.1 uncultured Bacilli bacterium
ACTTAATACACAACAAGTCAAAATCGAGCAAAGCTAGGTTATAATTAGCTTTGCTCATTTTAACTGCAAAAGTAAAGTTTTAGTATAACACAATTATTTAAGTTAAGTAAATAGTTTTTAAAACAAAAAATAATTTATATTTCAAAATTATTTATTTACACATTTTCCTTCTCCAGGTTTATCACCTTTTTCATAAACTTGATCTACTAAAGAACAACCACTTTTAGTCATAGCATCTTTTAAATAACCTCCAAAATATGTTACTAAACTTACTGTTAAAACGCTAATAAGTGCTATTATTAAGATATATTCTACTAAAGCTTGACCTTTATTATTCATACCATCACCTACTATTTATCTATAGTAAGTATAAAATATTTGTTTTATAATGTCAAATATTTCATTCTATTTAAATTGTTTTATATTTTTTTATTTTATATGTATGTTATACTATAAAAAAGGAGTGTGAAGTATGAAAAAATTTCTAAAAGGTTTAATTTCTTTTATATTAGTAATAGCGTTATTCTATTCCACTACTAATTTAATAACAGTTTTATCTTTAAAGCAATCTATAAATAAAAATTCTATTAAAGAAATGATTACTGATATTGATTTAGAAACCGCATCTAAAGAAAACGCTGAAATAAAAAAAGTAATAGATGATTTTCTTAATCCAATATATGAAGAAACTAGAGAATTAGGTATTAGTGATGAAGTTGTTTTAAAAATAATTAATTCAGAAGAAGTTAAAGATTTTATTGGAAATATTAGTGGTAATTTTGTAGATTATATTGTTACTGGTAAGAATCAAAAAATAATTAATACAACTGATATTGAATCTTTAGTAACTACTGCAATTAATGATGCGAGTCAATATATTGAAATTAGTGACAAAGATAAAACAAATATAATTAATGTAGTTAAAGATGAATTTTCTGAATTAGAAAGTAATATACCTGATACTAGTATAATAGATGACGGAATGGATAACGATACAAAACAAATAATTAATTATGTTAGATTTATTTTAGGTACTAAATATTTATTAATATTAATTATAGTATTTATTGTTTCCATTTTAGGATTATTATTAGTAAGATTTAAAGACGCTAAATGGGTTAAATATGTATCAATTACTTTATTAGTTGCATCTATTATAACTAGTATTGTTACTGCTATATTATTAGTATTAAATAACATTATATTTAAAACAGAAATACCTACTATTTATAGTATTATAAGTAAACCAATTAACTTTAGTTTAATAATTTCATTAAGTTTATTTGTATTAACTATTATATCTTTAGTAGTTTATGGAAATTTACATAAGAAAAAAGAATCATAGATTAAGTTCTATGATTTTTTTTAATCATTATATTTATCAAATTTTCTAAATGCTTCTTCATTATCTAATGAAGTATCATCTAATTCTTTTATAAGTTTCTTTTGAATTCTATCTAATTTAGTTGGAATAATTACGTTATATATTAAATATGTATCACCTTTTTTATTAAGTTTTTCATCATCTATACCTTTACCACGTAATTTAACTTTATCACCGTTTTGAGTACCAGCCGGTATTTCTACTTTAACTTTTCCTTGTATTGTATTAATTGTTTTTTTACATCCCATTATAGCTTCTGTAATAGTTAAAGGTACTTTTATATAAATATCACTTTTATCTCTTTGATATAATGGATGATTTGATACACTAAATTCAATATATACATCTCCATTAGGACCACCATTTAATCCAGCAGACGCTTTTCCACTCATTCTTAATTGATCTTTATCATCTACACCTCTTGGTACACGTACTTTAAGTGTTTTCTTTTTATTAACAACACCTTTTCCATTACATGATTTACAAGATGTTTCAAATATTGTACCTGTTCCGCCACATTTAGAACATGTTGTTTCTGTTTGAAATACTCCTAATATTGTTCTTTGTTCTTGAATTATTCTTCCTCTACCATTACAAGTTGGACAAGTTTTTGAATTATGACCACCTAGTCCATTACATTCTGAACATTTATCTTTTATATTTATTGAAAATTCTTTTTCACAACCATATACAGCTTCATCAAAATCTAAATCAATATGTACTAAAGCATCTTCTCCTTTAGTTTGTCTTTTTGAATTTCTTTTTCTACTAAATCCACCACCCATGAATTGTTCAAATATGTCACCTAAATCGATGTCATCAAAACCAAATCCAGAAAATCCTCCACCAAAACCAGAGAAACCACCTTGTGATCCATCAAATGCAGCAGAACCAAATTGATCATATTGTCTTCTTTTTTCAGGATCGGATAGTACTGCATAGGCTTCTCCAATTTCTTTGAATTTTTCTTGAGCACCTTCTTCTTTATTTATATCTGGATGGTATTGTTTTGCAAGTTTTCTAAACGCTCTTTTTATTTCTTCATCACTAGCGTTTTTATCAACTCCTAATGTTTTATAGTAATCTTTTGACATTAAATCATCTCCTTGTCAAAATAAATTTTTTCAAATTCATCAATTAAACTTTCTAAATATTTTATTGCATTTACGTATACAGATTTATCAGTTAAATCAAAACCTAATACTTTAAATGCGTCAATTGGCCAAACGTCTCCTCCTAGTGATAAAAATTTTAAATAATTATTAAGCATTTCTTCATCACCATCAATAATTTTTTTAGCGACATTTGTTGCAACACTAATTGATAATGCGTAATCAAATAGATAAAAATTCATATAATAGTGACTTCTATTTACCCAACTTAATGGTGAATATTTATCTATTTTTACATTTTTTCCATAATATTTTTCTAAAGATTTTTTAGTTAATTCATTCATATAATCTTTAGTAATAGCACCATTGTTTTCTACATAATTATACATATCTATTTCCATTTTGCCTTCTCTTACTGCACCATATAAATTAGATATAATTGTTCTAATAATACTTTCAAGTCCTGCAAGTTTTTCTTCTTTTTTTGAAGAATTTTTAACAATATAATTACATAATAAACATTCATTTGTTAAACTTGCAACTTCAGCAACTGTACTTGATACATCTCTATATTGAATACTATTATTTTCTAAAACATATTGATGATGTACATTATGTCCGCCTTCATGAGCAATAGTTGATACATCTTCTAAAGCACCATTAAAACTCATTAATATTCTTGAGTTAGTATCTAGTGTTGATAAAGAGTATGCTCCACTACATTTTCCTTTATATTGAGCATAATCTATATGTTTTAAATCAAATATTTTTTTAAAATGATTTAAATAATCTTCTTTTAATGGACTTAATGATTTTAATATTAAATTTTGTGCTTCTTCTACTGTATATTTTTTTTCACTTCCAGCCATATCTAAATTTAAATCATATTGATGTAATGTATCTAAATTTAATACATCTTTTTTTAATTTATAGTAGTTATGTAATACATCTAAATTTTCTTCTATAGCATTAATTAATGATAAAAATACTTCTTTAGGCATATTACGAGAAAATAATTTAGCATCAAATGCAGATGGATACTTTCTTATTTTAGCTAAAGATATATTCATCTTTACATAGCTATTTAATGTATATGCATTAGTTGGAGCATATTCATCAATTCTTTTATAAAATGAATTATATACTTTTTTTCTAATATTTTCATTTTTATCTCTTGTTAAATTTCTATAGTTAGTAGTAGTTATTGTTTCTTTTGCACCATCACTTAAAGTAATTTTACCATAATCATGTTCACTATTTAATAAAGTTGATGATACATCACTATAATTATCCATAGAATTAACTAATTCAGAAACTATTTTTTCTTCATTTTCAGTTAATACATGATCAATAAATCTAAATTCTTTATTTAAATATTCTCTAAATTCTTCTAATTTTTTATTTTTATTAAATAAATCTTCAAATTCTTTGTGTGTTAATTTCATTAATTCTGGTGTAAAGAATGCTGTATTTTGTGACATTAAATTTGCAAGAACAATTACTTTATTTAAATTTTCTATAGAATTAGAATTTCCTAATTCTTGATCATTAACTAATAATGCATATCCATTTAATCTCATTAGTATTCTTAAAGATTCAATATATTTAGATAAAAATTCATATAATTTATTTGCATCTTTAGTACATCCTACAAAACTAGATAATTCTTGTAATTTAGGTACTAGGGCTTCTAATGTATCATTAAAATCTTTTTCAGTTTCAAAAAATTCAGTTAAATCCCATTTATATTTTTCTGGTACTTCATTTCTATTATTATATTTTTTCATTAATCCTCCAACACTTAAATTAAGAGATTAGGTTAACTAATCTAATCTCTTATTTATTTACGAATTCTGCATCTTGTGCATCACTAGAATCGTCTTCTTTTGTCTCAGTATTTTCATTATTTTTTGCTGCTTCTTGATATACACGAGTTGCATATTCCATTGCTTTTTCATTTAGTTTAGTTGTTTTATCTTTAATATCATCAACATTATTACCTTCTAAAGATTTCTTTAAGTCACTAATTAAATCTTCAGTTTCTTTTTTCTCATTATCAGTTAATTTATCACCTAAATCTTTAATAGATTTTTCAGCAGCAAAAATTGTTTGTTCTGCTTCATTTCTAGCATCTGCTTCAGCTTTCTTTTGCTCATCGGCTTCTTTATTAGCCTCTGCTTCTTTCATCATTTTATCAATTTCTTCATCTGTTAAATTAGTATTTGAAGTAATTGTAATATGTTGTTCTTTATTTGTTCCTAAATCTTTTGCAGATACATTAACTATACCATTTGCATCTATATCAAATTTAACTTCTATTTGAGGTATTCCTCTAGGTGCTGGAGGTATATCAGTAAGTTGGAATCTTCCTAATGTTTTATTGTCTGCTGCCATTGGTCTTTCACCTTGTAATACATGAATATCAACAGCTGGTTGATTATCTTGTGCAGTTGAGAATACTTGAGATTTGCTTGTTGGAATAGTTGTATTTCTTGGAATAAGCACTGTCATAACATTACCTAATGTTTCAATACCTAAAGATAATGGTGTTACGTCTAATAATACTAAATCATCTACTTCACCAGTTAATACTCCACCTTGAATTGCAGCACCCATTGCAACAACTTCATCAGGGTTAACACTCTTATTTGGTTCTTTTCCTAATTCATCTTTAATTAAGTTTTGAATATAAGGTATTCTACTTGATCCACCAACTAATACTACTTGATCTATATCGCTTTTAGACATTTTAGCATCTTTCATAGCTTTTCTAACTGAATCTAATGTTGAATCAAATAAATCTTTACATAAATTTTCAAACTTAGCACGAGTGATAGACATATCTAAATGAACTGGTCCATCGTCATTTTGTGTTAAGAATGGTAAATTGATACTTGTAGTAGTCATACTACTTAAGTCTTTTTTAGCTTTTTCAGCAGCATCTTTTATACGTTGCATAGCCATATTATCTTTAGATAAATCAATTCCATTTTCTTTTTTGAATTCATCTACCATATAATCCATTAAACGTTTATCGAAGTCATCTCCACCTAAACGATTATTTCCACTAGTTGCTTTTACTTCAAATACACCGTCACCTAACTCAAGTATTGATACATCGAATGTACCACCACCTAAATCATATACTAAAATAGTTTGTAACTTATCTTGTTTATCTAATCCATATGCAAGTGCAGCAGCAGTTGGTTCATTTACTATTCTTTCAACTTCTAATCCTGCAATTTTTCCTGCATTTTTAGTCGCTTGTCTTTCAGCATCATTAAAGTATGCTGGAACTGTAATAACTGCTTTTGTTACTTTTTCTCCTAAATAACTTTCAGCATCTGCTTTTAATTTAGATAGTATTTTTGCACTAATTTCTTCTGGTGTAAATTTTTTACCATCTATTTCAACTTTTTCACTAGTTCCCATTTTTCTTTTTATTGAAGAAATAGTTTTTTTAGGATTTGTAACTGCTTGATGTTTTGCAGTAATACCTACAATTTCTTCTCCATTTTTTGTAAATGCTACAACACTAGGAGTAGTTCTATCTCCTTCAGCATTTGTAATAACTTTTGGTTCTCCACCTTCTAGTACAGCAACACAAGAGTTTGTTGTACCTAAATCAATTCCTATAATTTTACTCATTTTATCTTTTCCTCTCTTTTTTCTAAATTTTTTGCCCATTTTAATAGGCTTAAACAATTATTTTTAACTTCTTTATCTATGTCACTTTGTGACTTTCTAATCTTACTACCTTCAGGATAATAATCAAGTGATTTACTTAAAACTAATCCATTATTAAACTCATTTAAAGTAAATCCATTAGGTAATGTATCAAATTCATATGCATCTTTAAATGTTATGTAAGTAGAATTACCTAATACTTCAGAAGTAAATACAATTTTGTTATTTTCATGTCTTAGAATTCTAATTCTATCATCATCAATTAAATCTTCTAATAAATCTATGCTACATGTATCTTCATCAGTATATTCTATTTTATTATGTCCAGAACATGAATAAGTTGTAATGTATCCTTTTTTATTTAAAAGTGCAATTACTAATGCAATATCATCATCTACTTCAAAATATCCAGGAATACTATCAACTACTTCAAAATTTGGACTTATAAACTTACTCACCGTTAACCTTTACCATTGCTGGCCTTATAACTTTATCTTTATACATATAACCTTTTTGTAATACTTCTAATACAACATTTGCAGGTTTAGTTTCATCATGTTCAACTAATACTGCTTGATGAATAGTAGGATTAAATTCTACTCCATCTGCTTCTATTTCTTTAACTTCATTTGCATTAAATATACCAACTATATCAGTATAAATCATTTTAAATCCACTTAAGAATTTAGATACTTCATCAGATAAATCATTATCATCTAAATTTATCGCTCTTTCAAAATTATCAACTATTGGAAGTAAAGATTTTAAAATATCTTCATTAGCATATTTTAACATATAAGATGTTTCTTCTTCTTTTCTTCTTTTAAAGTTCATAAATTCTGCTTGAACTCTCAATGTTTTTTCATCACGTTCTTTTAATTCTTCTTTAATTTTTTCTATTTCATTTTCTAGTTGTTTTAATTTTTTATCATGCTTTTCTTTTGGCTTTTTTTCAGTTTTTTCTTCTAACTTTTCTTTTAATTCATTTACTTTTTCGTCTTTATCCATAAATTACCTTTCTATATAGTTTTTCAAATAATTAAGTAATGGCACAACTTTATCATATTCCATTCTTTTTGGGCCTATAATAGCTAGTGTTCCAACAACTCCATCTACGTTGTAGCTAGTTTTAATAACTGTTGTATCTGGATCAAAATTATTTTGACTTCCTATGTATATTTTTATGTCTTTGTCATCAGTTTCAATATTTTTTACGAGTTCCATATTTTCTAATTTACTAATAATTTGTTTTATTTTTTCAGGTTCATTATATTCAGGCTGGTTTAGTATATTAGTTTTTCCTCCAAAAAATACATCATCTTCTGTTTTTTCTTTAAACTCTGAAAATGCATCATAGAAGAAACTATATAATTCTTCGTATTTTTCCATCGTTTTAGCAATCTGTGGTTTTATTTCAAATTCTAGTTTTTCTAATACTTGATTTATTGGTGTACCTACTAATGATTTATTAATAATTTCACCAGTTTTTACCAATTCTTTTATACTAATATCTTCACTTATATTTACTTGTTTATTTTCTACATGTCCTGTATTAGTAACTAATATTGCAACAACTTTTCTTTTATCTATTGGAATAATACTAACTTGTTTTAATACATTATATTCACTGTTATTACCTAATACTATACTAGTATAATGCGTTATATCACTTATTATTTCCATACATTTAGTAACTACATCAGATAATACTAAATCTTTATTATTCATTATTGTTTGTAATTTTAATAAATCCTCTCCAGTAATATCTTTTGGTTTCATTAAATTTTCAACATAATAGTGATATCCTTCTTCACTAGGTATTC
>CANRDR010000072.1 GCA_947629425.1 uncultured Bacilli bacterium
ATATAATTCAATTCTTCGTATATAATTTTTAATTTTTCTTATTGAGTACTTTCTTACTCTACTTAAATATTACTACAAATATTTATTATTTTCAAGCATAAATAAGAATATATTTTTAATATAAATCTATTTTAGCACTTATAGTTTTACCATTATCTATTATTTGATTTTCTTCACTTTCATTATATTTTATAATTAATGTATAATATTTAGTTTCATTTTCTAAAACAGTTTCATTTTCTATTAAAATAGTATCATTAGATGGAAATATTCCACTACTAATTATGTTATTATTTAATTTTAATTCATAAGTTATATCGTTTTTTCTATCAAAAGTATTAATTACATCTTTTAAACTAATACTATATTTAGCTTCTTTATTTCCAGTATTTTTTATTATAAAATTTTTAGTTAGCATACTTCCAGGATTAAATAATCCTGTACTTGTTGTTAATTCATTAGTTCCATCACTATATTCAATAGATATTCTTTTATTTTTAAATATAGTATTACTTACTTTATCATTACCTACAGCAGTTGTTTCTTCAAAAGCAAAAGATACTACTAAAGCTAAACTAACAAGGATTAAGACTATAATAATGCCAATAATAATATTTCTATTTTTAAACATAATCCCTCCTAATTAGATAAATTTTGTTGCAACTGTTTTAATGCTTTTAAAAATGCCTCTTCTTTTTCATAACTCATTAATTTAACAGATAAATTATTAGGTTCATCATCTTTTATTCCAGTATTATCTAAATTTATTTTTTTAACTATTACCTCTTCATTTTCATTAGAATAATTTTCATCATATGATACTTGATAATTATCTTTATTTTTAATCAATTCATCATAACTGATAATTGCATTTCTTTCTTGTTCTTCTTCATAATCTGTTAATTTTATTTCAGGTTGTTTATATTCCTTTTCTATAGTTTCTTTAATACTTTCTAAATAATCGACTTCTTCATTTTTATAATATGTTTCCATAGAATCATCTCTCTTTATTAAATAAATAATATATATAAAACATAATATTAATATAAACGTACCAAAAAAGAATATATAGTCTCCCATACTTAATGTATATAAAAAACCAAATAAGTTTTCTATAATATCCTTCATGATTACACTTCCTTGATAAAGCTATTATATCATGTGTGTTAATATTATGTACACTTATTTGTTAATCTTTACATATATTTATGTAAATTATTTTTCACTATTTTCTAATTCTATCATATTTACACTATTAATAGCGTCAAATCTTTTAGTAATTTTTTCTGTTGTAGTATGTATTTCTTTTACATCTTTACTTACACTATCAATATTTTTAGATAATTTATCCCATCTATCTTTATATCTGTCAAACTCAATACCTAATTTATTTAATTCATTGTGTATTACTTTAGCATATTTATCTCTTTCCATATTTTTTAGAATCATACTAATTATAGTTAATGTACTCATTAAGGTTGTAGGAGACGTAATCCACACTTTCTTTGAATAGCTGTAATCTATTAAATCTGTATGATATGCATTTATTTCAGCAAATATAGCTTCAGCAGGTAAAAACATAATAGCTTCATCACTAGTAACACCTTCTACTATATATTTATTTTTTATTGCATCTATATGTTTTTTGACATCTATTTTAAATAGTTTAGATGCAGTATTTCTTTCTTCAGTACTTAAATTTTTATCTATCATACGTCTATAATTTTCTAAAGGAAATTTTGAATCAATACAAATAGTCCCTAATGGAGAGGGTGCAAATAATACACAATCTGCAATATATCCGTTACCTAATCCTACTTGAGTTTTATATATTTTATCATTTTTTCCAAAAACACTTTCTAATATATAATTTAAATTAGTTTCTCCAAATATACCTCTTGTTTTCTTATCTGTAAGTACTGATTGTAAACTAACTATTTCAGTACTTAAACTATCTATTTTCTTTTGTGCTTCATCTATTTTAGATAATCTTTCTAATATATTATTAAACGTTTTATTTGTTTTTTCAAAATTAACATCTAATCTTTCATTTACTTTATCATTAATTATATTTAATCTATTTATTATAGTTTCATTTAATTTATTAAAATCTTCATTAATAGTTCTACTAAAATTAAATTTAAATTCACCTAATTCTTTTGTTAAATCAGTTTCTACTTTTCCTAATCTTTCTACAGTATCACTATTTTTTCTAAATATTATAATTATTTCTAATATAATACTAATACTTAATAATACAATTACTACATATAACACTATAACCCTTCTTTCTTATTAACTATTTTACTTACTATAAAACACAATAATAATAACAATAAAATTATTATTAAATTGCTAGGATTTTTAAAACTATTAATTAAACTAGTTCCAACAAATCCCCAAAATATAACTAAGAATATTTTACCTATTAATATTGCAAATATATATTTTTTCTTACTTATATCAGATAATCCAGCCGCTATATTAACTAAATAAGCAGGTGTAAATGGTATTGCAATAATTAAACATAAATTTTCAAACTTTATTTTATTTAATCTTTTCATTATCTTTTTTATTTGTTTTTTATCTTTTTTATCTATAAATATATCAAATTTCTTTTTAAATTTACTTTTAAATATATTATATGATAAAAAACAACCTAATACTGTAAATATATAACTTATAACAAAACCAATAACTGATCCAAATTTATAAAATAATAATGTAATAAATACACTTAAAGGTAGTATTGGTACAATAGATTCAATAAGTATTAAAAAACAAGATAATATATATCCCCAAAATCCTATACTTAATAAAAAATTAGTTAACCATATATCAAAATTATGCATCATTTTTATCACTAAAATAATTATATTATAAATTATAGTAAAAAAAAAGAGTAACTATTAGTCTAAAAAATTACATTTTTTGCATAATAATTTAATATTTCTATATTATTTAAAATATAAATATATAAAAATTAAAAGTAATACTTGGATTACTTTTAAAATTCTTAAAGGACTAAAAAACAAAATAAGAGCACCTATTCTACTATTGAATGGCATTCTAACCAAAATTGGATTAAAGAGTACCTAACATAGCTAAAATTAAGTATCTCTTTTTCTTTCCATACATAAATTATATCACAACCTATTTGCTTTTTCAACTAGTTTTGAAATATAACTTATACACTATATATTATTCCAAAAATTATAATTTATTATACTTTGTTCAAAAAATCAAACAAATGTATAATTTATATCTTTATTTTTTTACATATATATTTTATAATGTTTTTAGAGATACTTAATTGTTAGGTGCTTTTTCCTCAGTCCAAATTTATATTTTTAAATTATTTGGGAGAAGGTGGTCCTATGAGAGGATTTATTTATGGATTATTTAGTAATCTATGCAGTAATACTTGTATTACTTATAAAATTCTTGAAAAAGGATTAGTAAAAAAAATTAGAGCACCTATTCTACTATTGAATGGTGCTCATAGCTACATTAAATTGGACTAAGAGCACTTAACACAATAAATTAAGTATCTCTTTTTCTTTCCATGCATAAATTATATCACAACTTATTCGTTTTTTCAACTAGTTTTAAAATATAACTTATACACTATATATTATTCCAAAAAATATTATTTATATTAATTTAAATTATAATTAACACAATTTTTATTAAATAATAATTCTATTAATCTAAAAAATTACATTTTCTACATAATAATTCTGTCTTTTTATTATTTTTAAAACCATTTAACATATTTTGATATCTATTACTTTTTATAATACTATCTAAACTAGTTTCAAATATATTACCTAAATTAATTATTCCATTGCTATCTAAACAACAAGGAACTACTACTCCATTAGAAAGTATTCCTATATGATCTTTTAATGCATAACATTTTCCATATTCATTATAAACATTATTATTTAAATCAGGCCATATAAATTCTTTATTTATACTTAAAAATATATTATCTATTAATTTAATATTATTTTTTAACTCAAAATCAATATTATATCTTTTTTTAATATAATTTATAACTTCATTATATTCTTTAAATTTAGTCCATAATCTTAAAGATATATAAGTATATTTTTTTAAAATATCTATAGTATCAAATATATTATTTAAATAATCTTCTAAACTAATATTATATTTTTTATTATAACTATGTAATGATATATTAAGTTGTCTTATAGATTTATTATTTTTTATATTTTTTATTAAATAACCATTAGTAGTAATATTAACATAGTAATTTTTACTTGCTAAATTAATAAATTCATTTATATTAGGATGCATTAATGGTTCTCCTAATATATGAAAATATAAATATTTAGTATATCCATTTAATTTATTTAATATAATTTTAAACTCATCTAAACTCATATACTTTTTATCTCTTTTAGTATTATTACAAAAATTGCAACTTAAATTACATATATTAGTTATTTCTACATAAACTTTTTTATACATAAATATTTTAAAAAGAGTTAAAATGAATCTACATTTATCTTAACTCTTTTAACTCCTTTATTAAATGCTGTAACTTGTATTAGTGTTCTTAAAGCTTTTATAGTTTTTCCATTTTTTCCTATTACTTTACCTATATCAGATTCACTAACCATTACTTCTAATATTGGAAAACCTTCTTCATCTTCAAAATCTTTAACTTTTACTAAATCAGGTTCAGTACATAAACTTTTTACTAATTCTTCTGTAAATACTTTTACTTCTTCTATCATTATTTACTCTCTTTCTTAGTATTTTTTATTTTAGACCAAATTCCAGATGCACTTAATAAACTTTTTACTGTATCAGTAGGTTGTGCTCCATTTTGAATCCATTTTGGAACTAATTCTTCTTTAATATTAACTTCTCCATTTAATGGATTATATGTTCCAATAGATTCAATAATTCTTCCATCTCTTGGACTTCTAGAATCAGCAACTACTATTCTATAAAATGGTTTTTGTTTAGCGCCCATTCTTTTTAATCTTATTTTAACAGCCATAATCTTTCCTCCTTTTTTAACTATTAATTATTATATATTATTAGTATATTCATGTCAACCTTTTTTAGTTGACTATTCTATAAAATAAGCATAATATTCATCAAAAGTTATACCTAATTCGTGTACTTTTGTGGCGTCTTTTTCGCCTATATATCTAAAATGCCAAGATTCATAATTAGTTCCAGTTAAATATTCTTTACCTTTAGGGTATCTTAATATAAAACCATATTTATATGAATTATCCATTAACCAATTAAATGCTTCTGTTTGATCAAAGTTTTCCATATTTGAATTATATGTAAAAATATCTAATGCTAATCCTGTTTGATGTTCTGAAAATCCTGGATGTGCTGCATACTTATCAGCATAGTCTTCTCCATACCAATCATAGTATTCTTTATAAACTTTTTCTTGTCTTTCATAAGTTCTATAAGTACTATTTGCTAGCAACTGTATACCATCTTTTTTTGCATTAGTAGCCATATTTATATATGCATCATTTGTAACTTTACTTACACTATTATTAGCATATGCATAGCTTAAACTTATATTTGTTATTTCTTCTGGAGAAAATGATTTGTCTAAATAATAAAATTTATTTACTAAAATTAATTCATTTTTAGATAAATCAGTAGGTTTTACTATATCAGTATCATACCAATCATAATTAGCATGTACATTAACTATTGCAACAACATCACTTAAGTTTTTCTTTTTATTTTTATCTTTATATTTTATATATTCATCTAAATTTTTCTCTAAAAAATATTTTTCATCTAATAAATCTATAATATAATCATTTTTTTTATTTTTTACTAAATATTCTTCATTTTTATCATTAAGTTTATCAACTATTTTTTTAGATTCTTCTAAAGAATATCCTACTAGTGTTAATTTATATTCATTAGTTTGATGATATTTATATTCTTTATATTTTTTTATTCCAAAAACTAAAACTATAATAAATATTACTAAACATACTAATATTACTTTAACTTGTTTTTTTAATTTTAATCTCTTTTTCATACTACCATATCCTATATAAATTATATAAAATGTATGTTATTTTTTCAATATAAATAAAATTTTAAATTAATCTTCAAATATTGCATCTATATAATAAATAGGTCTATTTTCTTTTTTATATTGTTTTTCAAAATCAGTCATTATATTAAATATATTTCTTTCATCATTATGTAAATCTAAACTAACTTTATTAAATGTATACCAATATTTACTTAATGATTCTAAAGATGATTGAAATAATATTTTATTATCTGTTTTTAATATAATATGTTTTTTCTTTTTATAGATTCTATCATATAATTTTAAATAGTTAATTGATGAAAATCTTTTCTTTTCATCTTGTCTTTTTGGCCATGGTTCTGAAAATGTTAAATATATAGTATCTATTTCTTTTCCAAAAAAATTTATTATATTTTCTGCATTAGCACATATTAATTTTAAATTTTTTAAATCTTTATTTCCTATATTTTTAACCGCTGTTGCTATTTGATTTATATCTAATTCTATTCCTATAAAATTAATATTTGGATAGTTATTGGCCATTTCAATTATAAATGATCCATACCCAGTACCTAATTCTAAACATATTGGATTATTATTTTGAAATAAATTATTCCATTTATTTTTATAATTTTCAGGATTTTTTACTATATATTTGCTATTTTCAACTATATTATTTGCATCTTTTACTTTCTTATATTCCATACGTCCTCCTTAATAAATTTTACTAAATAAAATATATAAAGTCTATAAAAAAAATATCAAAATATGATATTTTAAACTTCGTATACACTTGCCTTTTTTCTACTTTTTCCGCATCTTTCAAATTTAACTTTTCCATTTATTAATGCGAATAATGTATGATCTTTACCCATTCCAACATTTTTGCCAGGATAAATTTTAGTTCCTCTTTGTCTATATATAATGCTTCCAGCAGTAATTAACTCTCCATCACTAGCCTTAGCACCTAATCTACGTCCTCTTGAATCTCTACCATTTTGAGTAGAACCTTGAGCTTTAACATGTGCAAAACGTTGAATGTTTAATTCTATAAATAACATTTTCATTCCTCGCTTTCAATCTTTATATTTTTTTTGTATTTTTTTTCTAAATCTTTTAATAATTCAATCATGGTATTTAATAAAATATTTGTATTTTCATTAGTTTGATTATTAATTATTGTAATAACTTTACCATCATCATTATAATCTATTGAACTTTTTTCAATATTCATAATTGAATTTACTGTAGTTAATATAATACTACTTACACTAGCACATACAATATCATTTCCAAATTCATTATAATTTGCATGTCCACTTATTTTAATAATATTATTTTTTATTTTAACTTTTATCATTATCCAACAATTTTCTTAACAACTAATTTAGTATATGGTTGTCTATGACCTTGAGTTTTACGATATTTTTTCTTTGGACGATATTTAAATACTACAATTTTTTTAGATTTACCATTTTTTTCTGCAGTACAAATTACTTTAGCACCTAAAACATTAGGTGTTCCAACTTTACCATCTACCATTAAAACATCAGTAAATTCAACATCACTACCAGCTTCTACATTTAATTTTTCAACAAATATTGTATCTCCTTCTGATACATAATATTGTTTCCCACCAGTAACAAATATAGCTTTCATATTCTTTTAACCTCCTTATAATTTTTTGAAGACTCGCCTTTAAGGTGACTTTTTAGTACTTAAACCTTTTTAGTGCGGTTTATAAGAACACTTACAAACAAAAGTATATTATCAAATAATATTATGCTTGTCAATAATTTTAATGATAATAGGGTGTAAAAAATTTTTCGGGGTAAAAATTCGAAATACATGATAAAATTATGCTTAGGATAGGAAGTGTCTTAAGT
>CANRDR010000073.1 GCA_947629425.1 uncultured Bacilli bacterium
TTAATAGTTATATCTTCTTCTTTAATATTTATATTTAATAAAGTATTAATAAGAAATGCTAATAAATGTTTATTTTTCTCACTACCAAATAATGCTTTAAACATAAAATCATATGATAATGGAACAAGTTTTAGTTCTTTTGTAATCATTTCATTAACCTCCCTTCACTATATATATACTAGATTTTTTTGCATTTCCTTTTTTTTATTTGAAATTTTATTAAAAAACTACAAAAAATACTCTAATTTTTATTTTTAGAGGATATAATTTTAAAAATCTATTTTACTTTCTAACTTTATTTATCATTTACAAGCTAAAATAATTATGTTATAAATTAAGTAGGTAAATTATGTTATATTAAAGATTTATTTTTTATCTATCTATTTAAAAGATAAATTATAATAAAAATCAACAAAAATATAATTACTTGATAAAATATTTTTTCTCACATAGTTTACCTCCTATATTCTAAAAGAAATAAATCTCCAAATCAAAAGTTTGTGGGATTTTTATTATCATAAATATTTAGTTAGTATTAAATAATTTTTTTATTTTCAACATAAAAGAAAAAACTGTTAGAATACTAACAATTTTAAACATTAAAATATATTTTTTATACTTAAATATTAATCATTTAGTTCACTTAATTTTTCATATATACCATTAAATGCGTTTATAAATACAGTTATTTCTTCTAATTTTGTAAGTGGTGAAATACTTATTCTTAAAGTTGTTTCAGCTCTTTTTTTATCATTATATAAGGCCATAACACTAGTAGATAATTTTCCACTAGAACAAGCAGTATTACTTGATATATATATTTCATGTTTTTCTAGTGCATGTATAAACGTTTCCGGTTTTATATTCATTAAACTTATATTAATAATATGTGGAATAGAATATTTAGGATGATTTATTTTTATATTTTCAAATTTAGAAAAATTCTTTAATAGTTTTTCACTCCATTTTTCTACTATTTCTTGCTTTTTTTCTAATTCATGTAAAGATATACGTAATGCTTTAGAAAAACTTACTATCAATGGAAGTGGATATGTTCCTGGATGAAATGAATTAGTACTTCCATATAATAAACTATTTACTTTTACTTTTTTACTCTTATAAAATAATCCTATACCTAATGGTGCATGTATTTTATGTCCACTTGCACTTGCTAAATCAAAATCATTAAAATTTACTGGAATTTTTCCTAATGCTTGAGTAATATCTGAATGTAATATTATTCCACTTTTACATTTATTCATTACTTGTCTTATAGTACGTAATGGTTGTCTTACTCCTGTTTCACTATTAACCATGCAAATACTAACTAATATAGTATCTTTAGTTATTTTTTTCTTTAAATCTTCAAAATCAATTACTCCTTCTTGAGTATTATTTACATAGCTGACTTTAAAACCTATAGTAGTTAAATAATCACATATTCCATATATACTAGGATGTTCTAATTTAGATACTATAATATGATTACCTTTATCTTTATTAGCAAGACATGTACCTATAAGAGCAATATTATTTGATTCTGTTGCACCACTAGTAAATGTAATTGTATCTTTATCTATATTTAAAAGTTCACTAACTTGATTTATAGCACTATCTAATAATTCTTTAGATTTAATTCCTAAACTATGTAAACTATTTGAATTACCAAAATATTCACTTGTTACTTTATTAAAACTATCTAATACTTCAGGCAATACTGGTGTAGTAGATGAGTAGTCTAAATATATCATTCATTATCACCTATTTTTAATTATACAAAACTATAATATATATTTAAAGTCTAAATTTTAAATTGTTTTACATAATTTTTTAAACTCTTATCTATTCTATAAGAATCTTGTATTTTACTAATTGTTTTATTTTGTACAAATTTATTTAATACTTTACTACTTAATAAATTTATAACTTTATCTTTATAATTAATTATTGCAATACTTAATAACCAACTAATAGACATATTAATATAGTAATAATCTGTTTTAATATTAGATACTATATATAAAACTCTATCTATATAGTCATCATTTAAATAATAATTCATAAATACTACTATAGATACTCTAGTATTATATTCTTTATTTAAATCTATTAAATTATTAAAATATATCCAATATTTACCTTTCTTTTTATTAATTATTTTTAAACTACTTACAAATGTATCACATATAGCCCAATTATCTATTTTATTTATAAAACTTACTAAATATTTATCTAAGTATTTTTCATTATAAGATAATACTAAACCATATATCATTAATTCTTCATAATATTTTATTTTATTATATTTAAAATAATTATCTATATTACTTTTAGATATATTTTTTGATATTTTTTTAAGTATTGGTATAGGTATACCTATCATTTCATATTTAGTTTTAACTATTTTTTTATTAAATTCTAAATATTTTATATCTTTTATACTTTTTAAATAATTTATATAATTTTTATAATCTTTATTATTCCATTCATAATTTTTAAAATCCATATATATCATCATAAATAATATAACATAAATAAATATAATAATACTATTTATTTCTTATCTTTTTTATTATTTTATATATTAATAATGCTATTAGTAAAAATAATATAATTTTAGAATATTTGCTAAATACTCTTGCTACTAACATATAATTAGATCCGACTAAACTACCTAATGTAACTAATACTATATTCCATATTAACGAACCAATTGATGTATATATTAAAAATATTGTAAAATTCATTTTATTCATACCTGCCGGTATTGATATTAAACTTCTAACTATAGGTATAAATCTACAATAAAGTACAGTTAAATTACCATTTTTATTAAACCAATTATCTGATTTATTTATATCTTGTTCTTTTAAACATAATATTTTTCCTATTTTTGAATTTAATATTTTATTTATTCTTTCTTTATTTAAAATATAACCTATAAAATAAAGTATTATTGCACCTAAGATACTACCTAATGTAGATGATATTATTACACTTAATAAAGTTAAAGTAGAATTTTCTAAAGTAGTCATAAAACCACCTAATGTTAATATTACTTCGCTTGGTATAGGTGGAAATATATTTTCTATTGCAATTAAAAAAAGTATTCCAAAAAAGCCATATTTATTCATTATATTTGTTATAAAATTATTCATATATATTCCTTTTATAAAATATATGAAAAAAAATAGGGTTTATAACTTATTACCCTATTTTTTCAAATCTGTACTTTTGTGTTACATTGGGATATTTTTCATGATCAACTTCACTTAAAAACATTTTTAAAGACCTTGCATATATGCCATCTTTATGATTAGGATTATTTTCATCTAAAGAGCTATATATAACTAAATCTTCATTTGTTTCTAAAGTAAGTAGCTAGTGTAATTATAATTGCTTTTGATCCTTTAAAATGTCTATATATATCCCCTGCTTTTACTTCTCTATTCATCTTTCTTTTTTTCTTCTTTTTTAGGTTTTGGTAATGCATCTTTTCTTGATAAATTTAATCTTCCACGATTATCATATCCTAAAGATTTAACTATTATTTCATCACCAACATTAACTATATCAGATGGTTTATTAACATGTTTATGATCTAATTGCGAAACATGTACTAATCCTTCACAACCTGGCCATATTTCAACAAAGCATCCAAAGTCTTCTACTTTAGTTACTTTTCCTGTATAAATTTTTCCTTCTTCAACAACTCTAACTACATCTTCAATCATTTCTATAGTTTTGTTAATTATATTTATATCATTATGATATACAATTACTCTACCATCATCTTCTAAGTCTACTTTAACTGCATCTTTATCATTAACAGTTTTTACATGACTTGCATCTAATATGATTTTAGTAATCATTTCTCCGCCACGTCCAATAACATCTTTAATCTTTTCTGGATCAATTGTAATTGTTCTAATTTTAGGAGCATATGGACTTAATTCTTTTCTAGGTTCACTAATTATTCCAGTCATTAAATCAAGTATTTGTAAACGTGCCTTTTTAGCCTGTTCTAATGCTTCTTTTAATATTTCTCTTGTTACTCCTTTAATTTTTATATCCATTTGTAATGCTGTTATACCATCTTTAGTTCCTGCTACTTTAAAATCCATGTCTCCCATATGATCCTCTAATCCTTGGATATCTGTTAGTATTGTATATTTATCATCTTTTGTAATTAATCCCATGGCAATTCCCGCAACTGGCGCTTTAATAGGTACACCTGCAGCCATCAAACTTAAACATCCTGCACAAATACTTGCTTGACTACTTGAACCATTACTTTCTAGTATTTCACTAACTACACGAATTGTATAAGGAAATTCTTCTTCACTTGGTATTACTTGTAAGAGTGCTCTTTCACCTAATGCACCATGTCCGATTTCACGTCTTCCAGGTGAGCCATATCTACCTGTTTCTCCTACACTGAATGCTGGAAAGTTATAATGTAACATAAATCTTTTTGTATCTTCTATTTCTAGTCCATCTAATATTTGATGTTCTCCAATAGCACCTAAAGTAGTCGTAGATAATGCTTGTGTTTGTCCTCTTGTAAATAAAGCGGATCCATGTGTACGTGGTAATAAATCAATACTTGCACTTAATGGTCTTATTTCGTCCATTTTTCTTCCATCGGGTCTTATATGTTCTTCAGTTATTAATCTTCTTACTTCATTTGCTTCAATCATATCAGTAATTTTTCTTACAGTTTTTAATATATTTTCTAAATCTTCATTTTCACTATATATTTCTTCAAAATGTTTAACTGTATTTTCTTTTACTTCATCAATTCTTGCATATTTTTCTAATTTATCTTTTATTTGTATAGCCTCTAACATATCTTTAGTTGCATAATCTTTTACTGCGCTTTCTAATTCTGGATCAATACTTGCAAGTTCAACTTCTACTTTTTCTTTACCTATTTCTTTAATTATTTTCTTTTGAAATTTACATAATTTTTTTATCGCTTTTTGTCCAAATTCTAATGCATCTAACATTACACTTTCACTAACTTGTTTAGCACCTGCTTCTATCATACATATATCGTTTTCTGTTCCGGCTACTGTTAAAGTAAGTTCACATTTTTCTATTTCTTCACTTGTAGGATTAATTATAAATTTTTTACCAATTTTTCCAACAATTACACCTGCAACTGGACCATCAAATGGAATATTTGAAATACCTAATGCTAAACTTGAACCAAATAATGCAGCCATTTCTGGACTATTATCTGGATCAACTGATAAAACTGTGTTAATAACTTGTACTTCATTTCTAAAGTTTTCATCAAACATAGGTCTTATTGGTCTATCAATTAGACGTGCTGCAAGAGTTGCATTTTCACTAGGACGTCCTTCTCTTTTTATAAATCCTCCAGGAATTTTACCAACAGAATATAATCTTTCTACAAAAGAAACTGTTAAAGGAAAGAAGTCAGCAGTAGAAACTGTATTACTCATTACTGCAGCAGTTAATATTACAGTATCACCATATCTTACTAATACAGCACCATTACTTTGTTTAGCAAGTTCTCCATTTTCAACTATTAATTTTCTTCCTAAAAAATCTAATTCATATACTTTTTTATCCATATTTTTACCTCCATTAATAAAAAAAGACACTAAAAATAAAGTGCCTACTTTCTAATATTTAATTTTTGAATTAACTCACGGTATGAAACTACATTGTTTTCTTTTAAATAATCTAATAAACTACGTCTCTTACCTACTTTTTTTAACAATCCTCTTTTAGAATGAAAATCATGTTTATGAACTTTTAAATGTTCAGTTAAATCATTAATTTCTTCTGTAAGAATTGCAATTTGTACTTCAGTAGATCCTGTATCAGTTTCATTTTTTCCATAAGTTTTAACTAATTCAGCTTTCTTTTCTTTAGTAACTGCCATAAAATAATTCCTCCTTTATATTATATAATCGGTTATAACATAGTATTAATTCGGAAGACAAGTTAAAACCATGTAATAACTTTTACGTGATTATTATATGTTATTTAAGTTAATAAATCAAGTACTAAAGCAATGTTTACAATATTATTTATACATTACTTGCTTTTCATTAGTAATTTGTTTTCCATTATAATTATAGAAATTACCATAAATATTTACATAATTTCTATGAAAAAGTATATATTTATCATCGTTTTTTTCAAAACTAATTACTACTTTCCCATTTTCTAAATCTATTATATCAATATTATTATCTTTTTCTAGTGCTATATAAGGGACACTTGCTTTATAACTAACAAAAACTGATTTACTATAAATAAAATCCACAATTTTTTTACCATTAATATCAATAATACCTAATTTTTTATCTTTATTTAATCCTAATAATAACTTTTTATTTTTAATTTTATATGCAGTATAAAAACCATTTTGAGAAGATACTACATCGTTTGAATTAAATTCAAAATAATCATTATAAATAAGATTACCGTTTAAATCAATTACAGTATTAATGTTATCATAATATGCACCATTTTCATTAGGTGTATCTGTTTTTATATGTTCTTTATAACTAAAGTAATCATTTAAATAATCTAAAAATGTTAAAGTAATAACAGATATATCAAGCTTATCTTTTAGAACAAAATCTTGTTTTTCTAAATTAAAAATACTTTCTAAATCATTTTTATTTTCAACAATTATACTATTTCCAAATGCACCTGTAATTTTATAACCATTAACTTTTTCTATAGTTTTTTTATCTCCATTTTTATCAATATATGATATATCGTTTCCATCTTGATAAACAACTTTATCATCTAATAAATAAGATGAAACATTGTTATTAAGTTTTAAAATTTCTTTTTTATTTTCTATATCATAATACATTACATATTGTTGTTCATCAATATTATTAACATTGGATATATGGGCTATTCCATTTTTATTTATATCACTAATAACATTTTCTGTTTGATATATAATTTTATTATCTTTAATAATATATTGATCTTCTATTTTAACTGATTTATAACCATTATAATTATCTATTAAAACAAGTGAATCGTTTGATTTAATATTTTCTAAGATTACTTTTCCGGTAACATTATCTATTATACTTAAAACATTATCACTATTAATCACTGTTATATTATTTTCAGTCTCTTCTATTTCAAACTCTTTATTAGTAACGTATATTTCTTTACCATTTTCATTAAGCAAACCATAGTTATTATCTTTATTAAAATATACTACATCCTCATCGCTTTCTATATAATCATAATCTAACGCAATTACTTTTCCTTTTCTATCTAATAAACTATATTTTTCATCATCATTTACAATAAATAAATTACTATACATTTTATTATAAGTTTCATCTTCATTTGTATGAACTATATCTTCATATTTGCCGAAATCAATTACAGTTTCTCCTTTATAATTTATAATTCCATATTCATAATCACTATTTTCTACTATAGCAAGTCCATTTATAAAATTTGTACCATCATTATATAAATAATCTATTTTTAAATTTCCTTCAGTATCTATATAACCATATTTCCCTTCTTTATTACTTACTGCAATATAATCATTTTTATTATCAATTAATTCATTAGAAATATTTGAATTTATATTATTACTAGATTTATCTTTATAACCTTTATTATTTTTTAAAAATATAAATATAAAGCCTGATAAAAATATAATTAATAAAATAACTATAATTATTAATATTATAAGGATTTTACTGTTATCTTTTTTTTCTTCCATATACTACTTCTCCTATACTATACTTTAGATGTTAACATATAATTTTTAATATTTCAATTATGTTTTTTTATAAAGGGTGTAAAAAATTTTTCGGGGTGAAATAGTAGTTATTGATTAAAATAATCAACTACTATTTTTTCTATTTC
>CANRDR010000074.1 GCA_947629425.1 uncultured Bacilli bacterium
CCATTTAGTACATTAGGTTGGCCAAAAAAAACAGAAGACTTTGAAAGATATTATCCTAATGATGTATTAGTTACAGGTTATGATATAATTCCATTTTGGGTTAATCGTATGACTTTTCAAGGATTACATTTTACTAATACACGTCCATTTAAAGATTGCTTAATACATGGTTTAATAAGAGATAAAATTGGAAGAAAAATGTCAAAATCTTTAGGTAATGGAGTAGATCCTATGGATGTTATTGAAGAATACGGTGCAGATTCTTTAAGATTTTTCCTAACAACAAACTCAGCGCCTGGCCAAGATTTAAGATATGATGAAGAAAAAGTAAAATCAACATGGAATTTTATAAATAAATTATGGAATGCATCTCGTTATGTATTAATGAATTTAGAAAATTTTAATAAAAGTGATTATACATTAGATAATTTAAGTTTATCTGATAAATGGATTATTAATAAAAGAGATAATGTTGTTAATAGTGTAATAAAATCTATGGATAAGTATGAATTTCATAATGTAGGTAATGAACTTTATAAATTTATATGGGAAGATTTCTGTGATAAATATATAGAATTATCTAAAATAGATATGAATAATACTACTGCATCAGTTTTATTAGATACTCTAAAAGATATATTAAAAATGTTACATCCATTTATGCCTTATGTAACAGAAGAAATATATGGAATGTTACCAATTAAAGAAACTATTTCTATAGTAATAAGTGAATATCCTAAAAAAACTAAAGTAAGATATAAAGAAGAAAGTATTTTATTAGATAAAGTATTAGAAGATATATTAAATATAAGAAATATGAAAGTAAATTATAATATTAATAAATCATCTAAAGTAATAATAAATACAGATAAATCTTTATTAAATATTTATAAATCACTATTAAAAATAAAAGATGAATCTATTATTAATAACAAAATAGATACATTAAATAAAAATTATAAATCTAATTATATAGATATAACTTATTACTATGAAGGATTAGATATAGATAATTCTAAAATATTAGAAGATATTAATAAACTAAAAGAATCTATTAAAAGAAGAGAAAACTTATTAAATAATGAAAATTATGTTAATAAAGCCCCTAAAAATATAGTAGAATTAGATAGAGTTAAATTAAAAGAAGAAAAAGAAAAATTAAATTTATTAGAAGAAAAAATTAAATAAATATATTTTTATATGATAATAATATATTAAAAGACACTTTTATGTGTTTTTTTCTTGAATTTATATAAATAATTTTATATAATCAATAATAGAGAGGAGTATAAAATTAATATAGATTAATTTTAAAGAATAAAGGGTGAATATGGATACTAATACAATTTTAATGATTTCAGGTGGAGTTTTATTAATATTAATAATTATACTTATAATATTGATAGTAAAATTAATTAAATCAAAAAAATCTAGTAAAGTGGAAAAAAATAATGTAGAAAATGTTTCAACAACTACAAATAATGAAATATCAAATACAGAAACATTAAATAATACAAATGTTGCTGATAATAGTGCATTACAAACAAATACTACAACTACAAATAATGAAATATCAAATACAGAAACATTAAATAGTACAAATGTTGCTGATAATAGTGCATTACAAACAAATACTACAACTACAAATAATGAAATGCCAAATATAGAAACATTAAATAATACAAATGTTACTGATAATAGTGCATTACAAACAAATATTATAGATACAACTATTAATAATACACAAATGGATTTACAAAACTTAAATGCAATAAATAATGATTCTATAAATCAAAATACTTTAAATTCAAGTAATCAAGTTTCATCTGATAATTTGAATTCGAATGTAAATATAACAAACTCATTTGCACAAACTACTAATGAACCATCAAATTTATTTGATACAACTGTACAAAATAATAATGCACCTCAAGATATGCAAATTGATAATAATGTACAAGTAAATTCAATGGATGTAGCAAATACACAAAATACATTACAAAATGAAAATAATAATTCAATTGAACCTATACAACAAGAAAATGTTGCAATAGATAATATCTCACAAACTATAACAAATCAAACTAATAATGAAGAGATTAATACACCACAAGTAAATCCTATTGAAACTAATTATCAAACTGAACCATCTAATATTCCAAGTGAAAATAATTTAAATAATACATCTAACGATACTATTACACAAAATAATCCTACTAATGAAGTTAAATCAAATGTAAAAATATGTAAAAATTGTGGAACAGAAATGCCTAATATTGTTAGTATTTGTCCAAAATGTGGAACAGAAAATGAGTAATTCTCATTTTTTTATAAAATAAAAATACATATGAAAAAAATATTAAAAATAATTGTAATTTTAGTTATTTTATTAATAATTTCAGATATACTATTTATAATATGGTTATTGAATAAAGAAATAAAAGTTTATACAAAAAAGACTATTATTCCAATTATTAAAGAAACTAAAATTACAAGTTTAACAATAAATGCAATAGGTGATTTAACTATTGGAAGTGGATACAATTTTGGAGAATGGAATAGTTTTAATTCATATTTAAAAGATAATGATTACAGCTATTACTTTAAGGGAGTATATGATGTCTTAAGTAAAGATGATTTAACTATTGGAAATCTTGAAGGAACATTTACTGATTCTAATGATAGAGCAGAAAAAATGTTTAATTTTAAAAATACTAAAGATTATGTTAATGTATTAAAAAGTGGCAGTGTTGAAATAGTTAATGTTGCAAATAATCATACTTATGATTATAAAGAAAAAGGTTATAAAGATACTCTAGATACATTAGATGATGCTAATATACCTTATTATGGATATAATTTTTATAAAATATTAGATGTAAAAGGAATAAAAATAGGTTTTGCGGGATTTACATATTTTACTAATTCATTAAATTATGATGGTTATGAAAATGATGTAGATAATGCAGTAAATTATTTAAAGAAAGAAAATGTTGATTTAATAATAATGTCATTTCATTGGGGAGTAGAAGGAACTACTTATCAAACTAAAGAACAAGTTCAAATAGGACATTATGCTATAGATAAAGGTGTTGATTTAGTATTAGGACATCATCCTCATAGAATACAAGGAATAGAAGTATATAAAGATAAATATATTGTTTATAGTTTAGCTAATTTTGTATTTGGTGGAAATCAAAATCCTAAAGATAAAAGATCATTTATATTTCAAACTAAATTAGATTTTATTGATAATAAATTAGTTGATAATAAAGTTAAATTAATACCAGTAAGTATAAGTGGTGTAGATAATTTAAATAACTATCAACCAGTTTTAGTAGATGGTTTAAAGGCCAAAGATATTATTGATACTATAAATAATAGTAGTACAAATTTTCATTATGAATTAACCTAACATTAGTTTTACAGTGTTAGTTTCTTTTATATATTGATTAGGTTTTGGTTCTTGATATAATACACTATCACCCTCACCACTATATACTAATTTAAAACCTTTTAATGCTTTTTGGGCTTCTTTTAGACTCATTCCTTCTACATCAGGAAGAAGTACATACTTAGTATCAAGCCATGTATATTCATTTCTAATCATACCACTATTATCTTGTTTTAAACCTTTAATATCTATAATACTATTCATTACATTTTTAGCAATAGGGGCTGAAACAGTACCACCATATTGAGTTATTCCTTTTGGATTATCAATTGCAACATATACTAAATATTCTGGTTTATCAGCAGGCAAGAATCCCATAAAAGATACTATATAATTTCCTTGCATATAAACACCATTATTAACTTTTTGAGCAGTACCAGTTTTGCCACCAACTCTGTAATTTTCAATATAAGCATTTTTACCTGTACCATTCGCAACAACACTTTCTAAAGCATATCTTACCATTGAACTAGTTTCTTCACTTATTACTTGTCTAACTGTGTTTTTTTTGTTTTCTCTTATAATTTGATTAGTTTCTGGTTCACTTAAATACTTAACTATATAAGGTGTATTTAAATAGCCACCATTTATTGCAGCAGAAACACCTGCGATTTGTTGAATAGGAGTAACACTAATACCTTGTCCAAATGACATTGTAGCAAGTTCAACAGGTCCAATTTTATCGTATTTAAATAAAATACCACTAGATTCACCATTTAAATCAATTCCTGTTTTTTTACCAAAACCAAAATTAGTTATATAGTTATATAATTTTTCTGTACCTAATTTTTGTCCCATAACTACAAATCCTGGATTGCAAGAATTTTCTACTACATTTAAAAACGTTTCTGCACCATGTCCTCCAGCCTTCCAACATTTTATTCGAGCACTATCAACCATTATAGAGCCACCATCATAATATTGATCTTCAAATAAGTTAATTGTTTTTTCTTCTAACGATGCTGCAAGAGTTATTATTTTAAAAGTCGAACCTGGTTCATATGTTGCCCAAATAGGTAAATTTCTATTTATCGTATTTATATCAAAATTTTTATAGTTATTTGAATCAAAATTTGGTCTACTAGACATGGCAAGAATTTCTCCAGTATTTGGATCTGCTACTAATATTAAAGCCTGTTCTGGATTATATTTAGTAACAACATTATTTAATTCTCTTTCTACAGCAAGTTGTATATCTAAATCAATTGTTAAACTAACATTAATACCATTTTGTGGTTCAACATAAACTTCTGGTTTATCTAATCTATTTCCTTTACCATCACTATAATATTTAATAGCGCCATCTTTTCCAGTTAAGTATTTATCATATTCAAGTTCTATTCCTGATAAACCTTGATTATCTATACCAACATAACCAAGTACATGAGAAAGTACATCTTTATATGGATAATATCTTTTGCTTTCTTTAACTAAATAAACTCCATCATAACCTAAACTTTCTATTTTATCTGCAATTTCATATGATAATTGTCTACCTTCAGGATGTACTCTTTCTATACTTGTTTTTTTATTTACATGTTTATACATTTCATCATAGCTTACTCCTAATATACTAGCTAAATCTTTTGAAACTTTTTCTTTATCTTTAATTTGATTAGGAATTAATACTAAACTAACTGTAGTTATATTATTAGCAAGTACTTTTCCATTCCTATCTAATATAAGACCTCTATCAGCAGTAATAGGTAAATTTCTACTCCATAAGTTATCTGCTAAATTATTTAATTTTTTATAATCTATTACTTGTATATAAAATACTCTAAAAATAATTAATAAAAACATAAATAAAACAATAAATAATATAAATTTAATTCTAGAATGTATTACTTTGACAAACATAGTATCACCTAATTAATAATATTAAAATAAAATGTAAATAATAATTAAAAATATACATTTAATAGTTTTATGTGTTATAATTTATAAGAATAGAGAAACTATTCTAAAAGAATATAACAAAATAAAAAGTACAAATAAAATTTTTAAATATATAATGAAAATAAGTTTAAAGAGGGAATAATATGAGTAAAAGTGAAAAAATTATTAGAATTTTTTTTGTAATTATTCTTTATGTTATTGTAATTATTTTAAGTAGTTTAATTGTTAAAGAACTTTTAAATAAAGATGACAATAAAGATATAGAAAAAACTGAACCAATAGAAACAGAACAAATAGAATCAAATGATAATCAAAATCAATATATTAAATTATCAGATATAGAAGATAATAATAATTTATTAGATAGTTCAACTACTTATAATAAAATAAATGATATGTACTACGTTAAATATGTAAATTCTGATAATAAAATAGTTATTTCAATACTAGAACCTAATAATATAACTGAAAGAACTTACAATTCTTTAGTTTCTTTTGTTGAATTTATAAAAGGAAAAGAAGAAGCAGCAATATTTAAAGAAAATATAACAAGTTTGAATAATATTAATTTTAATAACTATGAAATAAAAATTAATCCAGTTTTATTAGATAATGAATTAGTATATTATAATTCTATACCTGAATTTGATTTATATAAAATTACACAATTATTTGTAAGTGATTCTAAACCATATAATATGACAATTAATGATTACTATACATATGAAGGAAATAATAAATCTTATGATACTGTAAAAGAAATGATGTTAAGAAATATTTATAATATTTCATCATTTGGTGGAAATCCTGAGTTAAATCATTTGGAATTACAAATATTAATGAATAGTGAAGTAACTACAGATGAAACAAAGCAAGATTTTGTAAATAATATTATAAAAACATATTTAAAAGAGAATTTAACATATAATATTAAAATAGAAAATGAAAATAATAATTTAAAAATAATTATAGATGCAAATAATCTATAGTTTTTTATTGAAAAAATATAATATTTATAATAAAATAATTATAAATTTAGGAGGTTATATGAAAATAGCAGTAGTAGGGGCCGGCTATGTTGGATTATCTATTAGTACTTTATTAAGTTGTAAATATGAAGTTATTTTACTTGATATATTAGAAGAAAAAATTGATAAAATAAATAAAAGAATATCTCCTATTAAAGATTCTTATATAGAAGATTATTTTAAAACTAAAAATTTAAATTTAATTGCTACTACTGACAAAATTACTGCTTTATCTGATGCAGATTTTACAATAATAGCAACTCCTACTAATTATGACGTTAATACAAATTATTTTGATACATCTAGTGTAGAAAATACAATAATTGATGTATTAAAAATAAATCCAACATCTACAATTATAATTAAATCTACTATACCTGTAGGTTTTACAGAAAGTATGAAGAAAAAATATAAAGTAAATAATATTATGTTTTCTCCAGAATTTTTAAGAGAAGGTTATGCTTTATATGATAATTTATATCCATCAAGAATAATAATAGGTTCAAAAGTTGAATTAGCACATGAATTTGTTAATATTTTAAAAAAATGTATTAAGAAAAAAGATGTACAAATTCTTTATATGGAAAGTACTGAAGCAGAAGCAGTTAAATTATTTGCAAATACTTATTTAGCATTAAGAGTATCATTTTTTAATGAATTAGATACTTATGCAGAAGAAAAAGGATTAAATTCTATGGATATTATTAAAGGAGTATCATTAGATAATAGAATAGGAGATTATTATAATAATCCATCTTTTGGATATGGAGGATATTGTCTTCCAAAAGATACTAAACAACTGTTAGCAAATTACAAAGATGTACCACAAAATTTAATAAGTGCAATAATAGAATCGAATGATACTAGAAAAAAACATATTGTTAATGTAGTAAAAAATAAATTAAAAATAAATAGTAGAATTAAATTTGATTTTGATTTAAATAAAATAATAGAAGAAAATAAATATAAAGTATGTGGTATATATAGATTAACTATGAAAACTAATTCAGATAATTTTAGAGAAAGTGCTATATTTGATATAATAAATAAACTTAAAAATAATGGTATAAAAGTAATAATATATGAACCTATAATAACTAAAAAAGAAATTAATGATTGTATTATAATTAATGATTTTAATAAATTTCAAGATAGTGTAGATTTAATTATTGCTAATAGATTTGATGATTTATTAAAAAGTTCTAAAAAAGAAGTATATACAAGAGATTTATATAATAGAGATTAATACTTTATAAATATTAAAAAATATATTTATTTAGACAAAATTTATTAAATTATATAATTTTAAAAATTTAATACTCTAAAAATAAAAATTAGAGTATTTTTTGTAGTTTTTTTAAAAAAATAAGAAGAAAAAAAAGGAAATGCAAAAAAAGTCAGTATATATATAGTGAAGGGTAAATTAAATACTCTTTTAGAAAGGAGTAAATCATGAATACTACTAAACAACATGA
>CANRDR010000075.1 GCA_947629425.1 uncultured Bacilli bacterium
ATTTACCCATAACATCTCCGACTATACGAGCCGATTTTTTATGAGGTTTATCAGGAGTATAACCTGATTCATACATTGACCATAAAATTCTTCTATGAACTGGTTTTAAACCATCTCTTAAGTCTGGTAATGCACGAGATACAATTACACTCATTGAATATTCTATAAATGATGATTTAATCTCATTTACAATATTATTTTCTTCTAATCTATCTCTACTATGATCCATATAAACCTCCTAAATATCTAAGTTTGTAGCATATGTTGCATTTTCTTCAATGAATTTTCTTCTTGGTTCTACTTCTTCACCCATTAAAAGTGAGAATGCTTCATCTGCTTGAATTGCATCATCTACAGTAATCTTTCTTAAAATTCTTGTATTTATATCCATTGTTGTTTCATTTAATTCTTCAGCATCCATTTCTCCTAAACCTTTCATTCTAAATATATCGTATTTAGTATTTGGATTTAATGATGCTAAATAACTATCTCTTTCTTCTTCATTTAATACATATTTAATTGTTTTTCCATGTTTTATACAGAATAATGGAGGTTGAGCAGCATATACGTGTCCTGCTTCAACAATTGGTCTAAAGAAACGATAGAATAATGTTAATAATAAAACTCTAATATGTGAACCATCTACATCGGCATCTGTCATTATTATTATTTTATCATATCTTAATTTGCTTAAATCAAAATTTTCTCCTATTCCTGTACCAAACGCAGTTATTATTGTTCTTATTTCTTCATTTGAAAGTGCTCTATCCATTCTTGCTTTTTCTACATTTAATATTTTACCACGAAGTGGAAGTATTGCTTGTGTCATTGCATCTCTTCCTTTAATTGCAGAACCACCGGCACTATCTCCTTCGACTATAAATATTTCACAAACTGATGGATCTTTTTCTTTACAATCTTCTAATTTTCCGCCAAAGTTTGTTACAACATCCAAGTCTCCTTTTCTTCTTGAAAGTTCTCTTGCATTTTTAGCAGCAACTCTTGCCCTTGCAGCAGTCATTGTTTTTTCAACTATAATTTTGGCATCATCTGGATTTTCCATTAAGTATCTTTCAAATCCCTTAGAAAATACACTATCTGCAAGTTTTCTTACTTCTGAGTTACCTAATCTTCCTTTTGTTTGCCCTTCAAATTGAGGATTTGGATGTTTACATGAAATAATCATTGTTAATCCTTCTTTAACATCATCACCTGTTAAAGAATCATCTTTTTCTTTTAACATATTTGATTTTCTTGCATAGTTGTTAATAACTCTAGTTAATGCTCTTCTAACTCCTTCTTCATGTGTTCCGCCATCATGTGTATTTATATTATTAACAAAAGAATAAATGCTATCAGAATAACCTGAATTATATTGCATTGCAACTTCAAAAAATACCCCATCTTCTTCACCATCTAAGTGTATTATTTCTTTTTGAATTGGTGTTTTGCTAGCATTCAAAAACTTTACATATTCACTTATACCGCCTTCATAACAGAAAGTTTCTCCAGTAGTATCTTCATCATCTCTATCATCTCTTATAGTAATAGATAATCCTTTATTTAAGAATGCTAATTCACGTACTCTTACCTTTAATGTTTCATAATCAAATATATCCGTATCAAATATTTCTGGATCTGGTTTAAATTCAACAGTAGTTCCTGTTCTATTTTCTTCACAATCACCTATTATTGTTAATTTTTGAACAGTTTTTCCACCATCAGCAAATTTTGCTTCATGAATTTTTCCATCTCTATAAACTGTTACGTTTACATATTTAGATAAAGCATTAACAACACTTGCACCTACTCCATGTAAACCACCACTTACTTTATATCCACCTTCTCCAAATTTTCCACCAGCATGTAATACAGTATAAACTGTTTCAACAGTAGATATTCCAGTTTTTTTATGAATTCCTACAGGAATACCTCTACCATTATCTCTTACAGTAATTGAATTACCTTTATTTATAATAACTTCAATATGATTACAAAAACCTGCTAATGCTTCATCTATTGAATTATCTACAATTTCCCATACTAAGTGATGTAAACCTTTTACATCAGTTGTACCTATATACATACCAGGTCTTTTTCTAACTGCTTCTAATCCTTCTAAAACTTGTATATCATTATCAGAATATTCATTCATATAAACTCTCCTTTATTTTGCCATTTTCTAATTCAAATACTTTACTACCACTTAAATAGCTTTTCTTTAACTTTTTTAAATCTGTTGTAGTAATAAATGTTTGTATATTTTTATTAATATAATTTAAAATTTTCTCTATTTTTTTAATATCTAATTCACTAAATAAGTCATCTAATATTAATATAGGATATTCATCTTTCTTTTTATAAAATATTTCTAATTCAGTTAATTTAAAGGCAATTACAGCACTCTTTTGTTGCCCTTCACTTGCAAAATTTTTTGCATCTACTCCATCAAGCATAAATATAAAATCATCATGATGAACACCTATTTGAGTTGATTTAAAATTAACATCTTTTTGTATATTATTTTTATATTGTGTTAATAAAGTTTCAATACTCATATTATTATAATCACTTTTATAATATATCTTTAAATTAGCATTAAAACCAATTTTTTTATAAATATCATTAATTAAAGTATTTATATCATTAATATAACTTTCTCTTATCTTATTTATTTTAATACCATATTCTATTAATTTTTCATCTAATATATTTAAATAATTTATATTAACATTATCTATATTAGCTTTCTTTAAATAAGTATTTCTTTGTTTAAGAATTTTATTATAATAATTTAAATATTTTAAGTAATCATTATTCAACTCAGAAATTTCTAAATTAATTAATTTTCTTCTAGTACTAGGAGTATCTTTTATTAATTTTAAATCGTTTAAACTAAACATAATAACATTAATATTAGATATATAATCACTTAACTTTTTTACTTTATTATTGTTAATTTTTACTACTTTTAAATTATCTTGATATATTATTTTATAATTATTAATAAAACTATCTTTAATAGTACCTTCTATTTTATATAAACTATTTCCATCTTTTATTAATACATTATCATCATTTGTTCTAAATGATTTAGTAAGTGCTAATACAAATATTGCTTCTACTATATTAGTCTTTCCTTCTCCATTTGAACCAATAATAATATTTTTCTTTTCATAGAAATTTAATTCCAAATTAGAAAAATTTCTAAAGTTTAGTAATTTCAAAGTAGTGATTTCCATTTAAACCCCTCTTTTTTAACATATAATAAATTAAATAGGTATGATAATACTCCTATACCTATTTAATATTATAACATAAAATCTTAGTATTTTAAAAGGATTTTTAACTTATATTTCTCTTCTTTTTTGAAAAACGGATTCTAATCTATGAGATTTTAAAATTTGATTGTTTAATATACAAAAAGAAGTATCTAAGTCAACTTTAACACCATTTTCAAATACTACTACTGATGTTTTTCTATCATAATCGTAATAGTATCTATCAATGTTATTTAAAGAAAGCCAACTACACTTTTTTAGTCTTGGGGAACTTGTAGGGAAAAATATTAGGGCGTTTTCTTCTTGTATTACAATTGGGGCTTTGTAACTTATTCCTGTCAACTTATTAGTGCCTTTTTGTCTTCCTTCAATACTACTACCATAATATCTACAACTGTCATCCATTATATGTTTTGGGGTGTTATTAATAATAAATGAACAGTCTTTTTCTATAACTTTACTTTTATTCTCACCTACAGGTAGAATTGCTAAAGTTTCTTTAGATATTTCATAGTCTTTCATCAACCTCACCTCCCTCGAGATACCCTTATACCACAACGTATTTGAAAATCGTGTCAGTTGGTGTCGAAAAGTATAAAAAAAGAGATTTTTTTGTGAAAAACTCTTAATTTATTAACAATAATTTTTAATTTTTATCTCTTTTTATGTATATTATTTTCTTCTTTGATTATCTCTTCTTTTAATCTTTTTAACAAATCTTTTGAAATATTTTTTTTATTTGATTTTTCAGATGGCTTTAATTTTCTTGTTTCTTCTATTTCTTCATCTAAATTATCAAATACATCTGAAATATCTTTTTTATTTAATTTTTCAGATGGTTTTAATTTTCTTGTTTCTTCTATCTCTTCATCTAAATTATCAAATATACTAGAACTATTCATTTTCCCATTGTCATTATTAGAAATATTCATTTTTACAAGTCTCCTTTCAAACAAATAAATTATATCATATATTAAAATTCATATACAAATAAATTATTCTATTAATTTTTAATATGTTTTTATAGGTAAAATTAATTGTATTAAACTTTCATCTTTAACTGATTTTAATATTATTGGTGAAGAATCATTATTTAAAAGTATTAGTAACTCTTCTTCTTCAAATGTTCTTAATGCATCCATCATATATTTAGAACTAAATGATATTGCAATATCTTTATCTGTATTTTTTTCTACTGTTATTTTATCATCTACTTTACCTATTTCAGAAGCAAAACTAGATATATTTAATTCATTATTATTAGTTTCCATTCTAACTATATTTTTATCTTTACTTTGTGTTAATAACGCTGCTCTATCTATACTTGAATAAAAATCATTTAAATTAGTATTAATAATTATTTCAAATACATTAGGTATTAAGTTTGCTGTATTAGGATAAGTACCCATTAATAAACTAGTTTGGAATATTATATTTTTATATTTAAATAATACTTTGTTATTAAATATATGTATTTCCACATCATCTTCATCACTTAATATTTTATCAAATTCACTTATATTTTTACCTGGAATTACTATATTAACATCATCTTCGTAATTGCTATCTAAATTTATTGTTTTTTTAGCAAGACGATAAGAATCTGTTGCAACAACTTCCATAGTATTATTTGATATTTTTATATTTAATCCTGTAAGTAAAGGTCTTGATTCTTGTAAAGATACTGCAAATATAGTTTGTCTTATCATATCTTTCATAATATTACTTTTTAATATTATAGGATTATTTGTTTCTTCTAAAGTTATTTGTGGATAATCTTCACTATTTAAACAATTTAAATTATATTGACTACTTTCAGTAAATATTCTTATTTTTAATCCATCTATTACTTCTATGTTTATTTCATCTGTAGGCATTTTTCTAATTATATCTATTATATATTTACTTTGTATTATTATAGTTCCAGTATTTTCTATACTAATAATATCACTTGCAGGTATAAATGATTTAATTGTTAAATCACTATCACTTGCCATTAAATCTAATCCTTCTTCTGTTAAACTAAATTTTATACCATTTAATATAGGTATTATATTTCTTGGATTAATCGCTCTTACTACATTTACTAAATTATCTAGTAAAATATTTTTATTAATTTTAAATTTCATTATATTTCCTTCTTTCTTATTTTATTAACTTATTATTATTATATATGTTTATTGTGTTTATAACTTTAAGAATGCTTATATTTATCGCAAATTTACTTGTTTAAAACTATTTAATTATTAACATTATGTTATCTTTTCTTTAATAGATTTTAATTGTTCTTTTAACTCATCATTTGTTTCTAAGTCCTTAGTTACTTTTTCAATTGCATGTAATACTGTTGAATGATCTCTATTTCCAAATTCTAAACCTATTCTAGTAGTAGTTTCTTCAGTAGTTGTTCTACATATATACATTGCTATTTGTCTTGCATTGTTTATTTCAGCAGTTCTTTTTTTACTTTTTAAATTATCAACAGTTATATTAAAGTAATCTGCTACTGCTTTTTGTATTTTTCCTATATTATTATTAGAATATAAAGAATTACCTAAATAGTCTTTTAATGCCTCTGTTGCAAATTCTAAATTTATTTCAGTAGGACTATATATTGCTGCATATGCATATAATCTAGTTATTGCACCTTCTAAGTGTCTTACATCTGATTCACAATTATTTGCAATATATTCTATAACTTCATTTTTAACTAAACTTGCTACTTCATGTCCAGACATTTTATCTTTTAAAATTTTACAACGAAGGTCAAAATCTGGTGGAAAAATATTAGCAGTTAAACCCCATCTAAATCTAGTTCTTAATCTATCTTCTAATAATTTTAAATCATCTGGTGATCTATCTGAACTAATAATTATCTGTTTATTAGAATCATATAGAGTATTAAATGTGTGGAAAAATTCTTGTTGTGACTTCTCTGCTCCACCTAGAAATTGTATATCATCGATAATTAATACATCAATATTTCTATATTTTTCTTTAAAATGTTCTATAACATCATAATTATCAGTATCTTTCTTATTTATCCCTATAAAATCAGATATAAATTTATCACTAGTAACATACAATACATTTTTATTTGAATGTTCTACAATGTAATTACCTATTGCATGCATTAAGTGAGTTTTACCTAATCCACTTTTTCCATGTATAAATAATGGATTATATACCTTACCAGGTTGTTCTGCAACAGCAACGGCCGCAGTTTGTGCAAATCTATTAGAATCCCCTATTACATAATTTTCAAATGTATATTTAGGATTTAAGTTAGATTGAAAATTAGTTTTAACTTGAGTTTCTTCTATAATTTTTTTATCTTTAATATCTTCTTCTACAACAAACGTAATATCATATGTTTTTCCAGTTAACTGTTTTAAAATACTTTCTATTAAATCATAATAATTATCGTTTAGGAAGTTTTTATGAAATGTCATAGGTACTTCTATACTAATACTATTATCTGTCATATTGGCAATTTTAGTATCTCTAAACCAAGTATCATAAGAAACACTAGATAATTTAGATTTTATAACATTAAGGAAATTATCCCATGAAAATTCTTCATCCATAAAACCACCCCGTTTCACGATATTTTTACTAACTAAATATATTTTAAAACACTTTTGTTAAAAAATAAATACAGAAATTTAAAATTTTTATGTATCCACAAATTATTAACATATTTATACACAGACAAAGTACGATAAATACTAATTAAACATAAGTTATTAACATTTTCCACAAAATTGTTTCAACACTTAAAAAATTTATTAACATATTAACGTTGATAACTATTTTAATATATTTAATAATAAATTTATATAGATTTTTTTAAAAAAAATATTAAAATATATAAAATTGAAAATCTGCATACAAAAAATTAAAAAGGTATAGACAATTTAATAAATTATATAATACATTTAAAAAATCTGTTCAAAAATTTAAACAGATTCTTAAAATCAATGGATTTGAAAGAAAAAATATTTTATCATAATCTTAATTCTTATCATATTATATCTAGTTATATAAATAAAGAAAAATAAAATTTAAGACATCATTTCCATATGGGTGAATAATGTTTTTCCAAAACCAAAAATTTCGGAAAGCATCGAACCTAAATCAATCGATGTACTTTCTTAATTAATATATAACATAAATATTTGTACTTGTAAAGAACTAAATTATAAAGTATAATGTAAATAGAGTAAGAAAGTACTCAAAAAATTAAAAATTATATACGAAGGATTGAATTAT
>CANRDR010000076.1 GCA_947629425.1 uncultured Bacilli bacterium
GTTGTTAGTTGATGTGAAAAATTATCTAATGCATATGTTTCATTTCTTATTAATTTAGTTTTATCTAAATTTCTATTTACTTCTATATTTACATAACCTATATTTTTTACATGAACTATTAAATCAACAGTTTTCTTTTTATCAACTTTATCTATTTTTATAAATTCATTATTTTTAATAGTTATATCTTCTTCTTTAATATTTATATTTAATAAAGTATTAATAAGAAATGCTAATAAATGTTTATTTTTTTCACTACCAAATAAAGATTTAAACATAAAATCATATGATAATGGAACAAGTTTTTGTTCTTTTAAATTGGACATTTTTTTCCTCCCTTCACTATATATTTACTCTATTTTTTTGCATTTCCTTTTTTTATTTTTAATTTTTATTAAAAAAGTTAAAAAAATTACAAAAAATACTCTAATTTTTATTTTTAGAGTATTAAATTAATAATAAATATTTTATTTTTGTAATAAAACACTAAATTGTTCTTTTATAGTATCATTATCTAAATTATCTATAGCTTCCCTATATTCTCCTGATAATATTAATTTTTCTTTTTCATAATTATAATCATTTTCTGTAGGATATATTTTATCATTTATATCTTTACATCTATATATATTTCTTTCTATAGGTAAAATAAAACCATGTTTTTTATTATCTTTACTTTGAAAGTCATATTCTATTTCATCTAAGTTATGTCTTATTAACATTTCTTCTCCTAAAATATTATTATATTCATTTAAATTATGTAAATATTTAGGCATATCTATATTAATATTATTTAATACAGTATCATTTTTTAATTCTTCTTGAATAACTTTATTATTAAGTTGTTTTATATTTTTTTTATTTTCAGTAAATATAGTTTTATAAGACATTTCTAATCCATTAATATTATATGTCGAATGTCTATATATACCTCTTTCTGTAGTAATATTATCTTTTTTTAATAAAGAATAAGATGTTTCTAATGATTTTATTTCACCATCAAAAGAAATTTCAATACGATCTAATATATAATGTAAACGATCTTTTTCATAAATATTTTGTAATATTAAATTTCCATTATTACTAACTAATTTTAAAGAGTTATTATAAGTAGAACTACATACAATAATTAAATTATCATCTGTAATAATACTAGGATTTTCAAATAAAGATAATATATTTATCATATTATTTGAAATTATATCTTCATTATTATTTTTTATAATATAATCATTAATATCTAATATTTTTAAAAGATTCAAAACATGTTCTCTTTTTTGAACATTATTTTTACATAAATGAATGTTACTGATAATTTTTTTTATTGTATTTATAAGTATTTCGTCTTTCATAATTTACCTTAACTTTCTAAATTATCATTACTACTCTCTAATTTTACTAACACTTCTCTTGGTTTAGAACCATTTTGTGGTCCAATTATACCTCTTTCTTCTAATAAATCAACAATTCTAGCCGCTCTATTATATCCTAATCTAAATCTTCTTTGTAATAACGATGCACTAATTTTTCCAGTTTCAATCGCAAAATCTACTATTTCATTATAAAGTGGATCATCATATTCTTCTTTTTCAAATCCATCTCCTGCTGCCATATGATCATTGGTTTCTGTTAAAGTATTATCATATTGTGCTACTTGTTCATGACTTACATAATCTATTAATCTTTGTGTTTCTTCATCACTTATAAAGTTACCTTGTATTCTTATAGGACTATTTTCACCCATAGGTAAATATAACATATCACCTTTACCTAATAATTTTTCTGCTCCGCCCATATCTAGTATTGTTCTTGAATCAATTTGACTTGCAACTGCAAATGATATACGAGATGGTATATTAGCTTTTACAACACCTGTAATTACATCTGTAGAAGGTCTTTGTGTTGCAACTATTAAATGAATTCCAGCAGCACGTGCCATTTGAGTTATTCTCATAATTGAATCTTCTACTTCTTTTGCAGCAACTAACATTAAATCTGCTAACTCATCAATAATAACTACTATATAAGGCATCTTCTTTTCTATTTCAGTTCCTGCTTGTTTATTTTGTTTTTCTACCCATTCATTATAACCACTTATATTTTTTACATTTTTTTCACTAAACTGATCATATCTTTTTTCCATTTCCATTACTATTTTTTGTAATGCTACACTTGCTTTTTTAGGATCACTTACTACAGGACACATTAAATGTGGTATTCCATTATAGTTAGATAATTCAACTTTTTTAGGATCGACTAAAACTAATTTACATTCATCTGGTCTCATTCTTAAAAGTATTGACGCTATAAAACTATTAATACATACTGATTTACCTGAACCAGTAGATCCTGCTACTAATAAATGAGGCATTTTTGACATATCAGCACAACAATTTCTTCCCATAATATCTTTACCTAATGAGAATAATATTTTTGCATTTTGCATATTAGATGGAATATTAGATAATACTTCTCTAATTGGTACACTTGTTGTTTCTTTATTAGGTATTTCTACACCAACAGTGCTTTTACCTGGAATTGGTGCTTGTATTCTTACATCTTTTGCTGCTAATGCTAGTGCAATTTCTTTATTTATACTAGTTATTCTACTTACTTTAGTACCACTTGCAATTTCTACTTCAAACTGTGTAACGGTTGGCCCTTCATGTATTTCTACAACTTTTCCATTTATTTGAAAATCAGCTAAAACTTTTTCTAAAGCAATTTTTGTTTTTGTTAAGAATTCTGTAGTATTAGATTTCTTATTCTTCTTTATTGGATCTAATAAATCTAAACTAGGTAATCTATAATTAGAATTACTTTTATCTTCTACTTTAGTTTCTTTTACTTCTTCTACAGTTTCATTTTTATTATAATTATGTAAATCTTCACTACTTGTAATAATTACCTTATTATCTATTACTTCATCATCTTTTTTTACTTCTTCTACATCTTCATCTTCAGTTTCTTCAACCATTGATTTATCTTTTACTTTATTAAACATTGATTTAATTTTATCAACTATATCTCCAATAGATAAATCAAATAATAGAATAACACCAAAAAATATTAATACATAAAATACTATATAAGCACCTTTATTATCAAATAATTTATTTAAACTCCATCCACTAATAGCACCTATTATTCCACCACCAGAATTAGAAATATTTACAAAATCAGGTCCTTTTATACTCATTAAATTTTCTACAGTAGTTTCTAAAAAATCTTTAAATTTTAACCCTTTTTCTACAAATTTCATATGAGATAAACCTAATATAGAAAAAGATATTATATATATTCCAATAAATCTTAATGAATAAAATTTAGGAGGATTTCTTTTTATAATAAAATATAAACCTAATAATATTAATACTAATACAATTACATTATAATAAGTTCCAACTAAAAATATAGCAAAATGTTTAATAATGCTTCCAACAGGTCCAAATACACCTATTCCTATAACACCTATTAATATTAATATTAAACCTACAAATTCAATACTAAATTTAGGTTTATTTGATTCACTACTTTTTCTTTTTTTCTTTTTTGCCATATTATTACCACCATAATTAAATTATAGTATAATGCATAATTTTAAACAAGAAAAAAGAATATTTTTTGTAAATATCTTTTGTAAAGTATAATTAATTATTTTTTTAATAATAAATCTGCAGATTTAATTAACTCTTTTACTTCATCATAGTTTTTTAAAATTGCTCCACTAGCAAGTATATGTCCTCCACCATTAAACTTTTTAGCAAGATTATTTATAGGTATATGTTTAGAACGTATTCTTGCTCTTATTCCTTCTTTAGTTTCTATAAATAATATATATATTTCTTTTATATTAGAAATTAAATATACAAGTCCACTTGCTTCTTCTTCACTTATTTTATATTTTTTTAAATCTTCTTTAGTTATTATAATATATGCTACACCATTTTTAGTTACTTTAAAATCATTTAATATTTTACCTTTAAATCTTAAAAGTTCTATACTTTCTTTATTTAATTTATTATTTATTTCAGGTATATTTATATTATATTTACTTAAATACACTGCCATTTTAAATGTATTAGAAGTTACATTATTATAAGTAAAATTACCAGAATCAGTAATTAATCCTGTATATAAACACATTGCAGCAGCATCATTCATTTTTAATATATTTTTATATTTTAAATAAAAACTAGTGATTATTTCTGTTGTTGAAATATAATTATCTTTAATATATTCATAATCACAATATTTATCACTATCTTTATGATGATCTATTTTAATAGTATAACTAGATAAATTTATTCTTTTATCACTTAATCTATCATAGCTGGAAGTATCTACACATATACTTAATGAATTTTTAAATAGTTTATCATCAATAATTGTAGGTGTTCCAATAAATTCTAACTTATTATTAACATCTCCTGTTACATATACTTTCTTATTAGGAAAACTTTCTTTAATTATATTCATTAAACCATATTGGCTACCTAAACAATCTCCATCAGGTCTAATATGGCCATGAATTATAATAGTATCATATTCTTTTATTTTTTCTAATATATGTTTCATTACTTTTCCTTCCTTAATACTTTTTTCATTGTTTTAATTAATTTATTTTCTTTTTTAGATTTATTTTTTAATAATTTTTGTATGGTTTTATTTTTTTTAAAACAAGAATCATCTGAAATAGCATCTAATGAAATGTTAAATTTTTTTATTATTTCATTATCAATAAAACAACCATATTTCATATATTCTAATTTAGGTGCGAAAATTGAAATAATATTTTTGCTTTTATGAAAACAATTATATCCCATTTTTTTTAAATTTGGTAAATATACATTTTTTAAACTAGAAGCCTCATAAAAACAATTACTATCCAAAACTATTAAACTAGGTAAATTTATATCACATAAGAATTGACTATTTACAAAACAACCATAACCCATACTTTTTAATTTAGGAAGATTTAATGTAGTTATCTTTTCACATCCAATAAAACAACTTTCTTCTAATATCTCTAAATTTTTAAAATCTATTTCTTCAATACTACTTGACATAAAACTTTCACCACATATTTTTTTTACATTTGGTGCATTTATTACTTTTAAGTCTGAAGCAGTGCAACAACACTCACCAATAAATTCTACATTTGGTATATTAAGTTCTATTAAAGTATCATTCATATATAAAAATAAATCGTTCAATTTAGTTATTTTATTATTAGTGTATTTTGTTATTCTATTTAATTTATCTAATTCTATTTCTATATCATTATTATCTTTTGTTTTTATTTTTATTGCTTTTCCATTTTCTATATTTTTTATTTCTATTTTGTCTATATTAGTAATTGTTTCTACAAATGAATCTTTTTTAGTTTTATCGTATAACATTATTTTTTTATTTACTAAATCTAATATAAAATAATCTAATATTATATATTTTTCTTTTTCGTATTGTTTTACTTCAAAATTATCTATTATTATATTATTTTGACAGTAATATATATTATTTATTTCATAGTTATATTTATAATATTTTCCATTTGCTCTTACATAATTAGGTATTTCAAAACCATTATTTTTATACGTTTGTTTTATACCATAATACTTTTCAAAACTATCAGTTAATCCTACCATTATATTATCTAAATTATTTTTAAATGTTGCATCAGGATTAGATACTGTATGATTATATCTATTTTTTATTGATAATGTATTTGTTCCATCTTTTGTAAATTGTATACTTATTACACTTGTTCCGTATTCGTCTTCTCTTTTTGGCTCTTTAAAATTTTCTCTTTTTATTTCATCTACATTTTTCTTTACTGCAAAAAATACTCTACATCTTTTTAATCGATTTAAATCACTAAATGTACATAATGTTTCACCAAAAGCATAGTATTTTTTAAAATTTTGTATCTCTCTTTCTTTAGTACATTCAACTAAATTATATCCTGCCATACTTAAAAGTTCTTTAGGTGTTTTTGTAACTTCCTTATCATCTTCTCTTATGCTATAAAATTTATTATATATAAAAGTTTTAAAATCAATTATTAAATCATGTAAGATTATATCATCATATAAATCATGTGTTTCGTTAAAATTATCTAACATTAATTTAGATAGAACACCATTTTGTTCTAAGATTGTAGGAAATAATTCTCGACATAAATGAGACATATTCTCACCATATTTTTTCTTTATTATTTTTAAATCATCAACCATTAATATCCCTTCTTGTTTTCATATTATAAATAAATTTATTTAATAATACAATAATAAAATCATTAAAAAAGGCTTAACAAATTAACCATAATATCTTTTTAAATATATATTTTTATTATTTATATTTAAAACTATAATTTCTTTTTCTGAAATATTATCTAATGATTTACCATATTTGCCATTTAATGAACCAAAATTTAATATTTTTTCTTTTAATAATTCTTCATTTATAAATATAGAATCATTTATTTTAGGTTTTTCTTGTATATCATAAAATTCAATATTAATATTATATAATTTACCATTATCTTCTAATAAATAATTAAATCCATCAATATTTTTTATAATTAATTTTTTCATAATTTTCTTCCATTTCCTTGTATAAATGTATCAATTATATCATTTATATTAATTTTTAAATGTTTTCCTTTAATATAATCATAATAAAACTGCAATTTTATTTTTATAGGTATGTTATAATTTTTTATTTTATCATATGAAGTACAATAAAGAAAACCTGTTTCTATTTCTTTTAAAGATGGTAAATTTATTTCCTTTATAGATTTATTTAAATATAAAAAATTAAAGCCTACTTTTTTTACTTTTGGTAAATTTACTTCTTTTAAAGACTTATTACTACTTAAAAAATAATCTCCAATTAAAACTACATTAGGTAAATCTATTTTTTTAATAGATGAACAAAACGATAAAAAATTTATTTTTATTTCTTTTATATCTTTATTATAATAAGATATTATTTTATTAGATTTATCTAATCCTATTTTTATAACATTACCATCTTTTGTTGTAATATTTATATCCTTTCCTTCATCATTATTTAATACTTCTATTTTTTCTATATTAGCAATAGTATCTATAAATGTATCATATGCAGTTGTTTCTATTTTTTTATTAACTAAATCTAATATAAAATGATCAAATATTATATATTTTTCTTTATCATAACTTTTTGCTTCATAATCTTTAATAACAACATTATTACAACAATAATATGTGCCTTCTACATTATTATTGTATTTGTAATATTTTCCATTTCTCGTTCCAACATAATTAGGTATATTTAATCTTTCATTTTCATGTATTTCTTTTATTCCATAATATTTTTCAAAACTATCAGTTAATCCTTCTATTATATTATCTAAATTATTCTTATATGTTGCATCAGGATTATTAACTCTATGATTATATCTATTTTTAATTGATAATGTATTTGTTCCATCTTTTGTAAATTGTATACTTATTACACTTGTTCCGTATTCGTCTTCTCTTTTTGGCTCTTTAAAATTCT
>CANRDR010000077.1 GCA_947629425.1 uncultured Bacilli bacterium
CCATGAAAGTTCGGGCAGAAAATATCTGTCGGGATGTCTGCCATATTGTCCTCATTGTGGAACAGGGCTTGCAACACATGAAGTTGCACAAAATTATCAAACAGATACTGCATTAACAGTTTATGTACCATTTAAGAAAAAAGATGAAGATGTATATTTCTTAGTATGGACAACAACACCATGGACATTAATTGCAAATGTAGCATTATGTGTAAATCCTAATGAAGAATATTCTAAAGTATTATCTAAAGGAGTTAAATTTATAATAGCGTCAAGTTTAGTAGAAAAAGTATTAGGCGATGATGTAGAAATTTTAGAAACTTTTAAAGGAAAAGATTTAGAATACGTTGAATATGAACAATTAATACCATCTTTTGAAGTAGACAAACATGCTTTCTTTGTTACATGTGACGATTATGTTACTATGGAAGATGGAACTGGAATAGTACATATTGCACCTGCTTTTGGTGAAGATGATGCTAATGTAGGAAAAAATTATGACTTGCCATATTTAAATCCTGTTGGAAAAGATGGATGTTATGTAGGCGGATTATGGGATAAAAGATTTGTACATGATGTAAATGAAGATGTAGTAGAATACTTAAAACAAAATGATAAATTATTTAAAAAACAAAAAATATCTCATGAATATCCTCATTGTTGGAGATGTGATACACCACTTTTATATTACTCAATGCCAAGTTATTACATTAAAGTTAGTGCTATGACTGATGATTTAGTAAAAGCTAATAGTAAAGTTAATTGGTATCCAAGTCATGTTGGAGAAAAACGTTTTGCAAATTGGCTTGCTAATGCAAGAGATTGGAATATATCACGTAGTCGTTATTGGGGAAGTCCTATTCCATATTTTAAATGTGATTGTGGATATAATCATATGGTAGGAAGTATTAAAGAATTAAAAGAATTAAGTATAGAAAAAATAAATGATGACTTAGATTTACATAAACCATATATAGATAATATACATTTAAAATGTCCAAAATGCGGTGGAGTAATGACACGTATTCCTGATGTATTAGATTGTTGGTTTGATTCAGGTTCTATGCCTTTTGCACAATATCATTATCCATTTGAAAATAAAGAATTGTTTTCATCCCAATTTCCAGCAGACTTTATATGTGAGGGAATTGACCAAACACGTGGATGGTTTTATACACTTTTAGTTATATCAACATTCTTAAAAGGATGTAGTCCATTTAAAAACGTATTAGTTAATGATTTATTACTAGACGCTGAAGGTAAAAAAATGAGTAAATCTCGTGGTAATATAGTAGAACCATTTACAACAATAGAAGAGTACGGTGCTGATACTGTAAGATTTTATCTATTATATGTTTCTCCTGTATGGACACCTTTAAAGTTTGATATGGCAGGATTAAAAGAAGTATATTCTAAGTTCTTTAATCCATTAAAAAATACATATAATTTCTTTGCAACATATGCAAATATTGATGAAATAGATACTGATAATTGTAAAGTAGAATATAGTAATCGTGAAGAAATAGATAAATGGTTATTAAGTAAATATAATAAATTAGTTAAAGATGTAAGAGATTCATTTGATGAATATGATTTAAATAAAGTAGTTCACTTTTTATCTAACTTTGTATCAGAAGATTTATCTAATTGGTATATAAGAAGAAATAGAAATAGATTTTGGGGTAGTGAAATTGATAATTCTAAAAAATCAGTTTATATTACAACTTATGAAGTATTAGTAGGATTATCTAAACTAATTGCACCAATAACACCTTATTTATCAGAAGAATTATATCGTAATTTAACAGGTGAAGAATCAGTTCATTTATCAAGGTATCCTGAAGTAAATAAAAAATTAATAAATGAACATATAGAATCAAGAATGGATTTAGTAAGAAATTTAATATCTATTGGTAGATTTGTAAGAGAAGAAGCAAAAATAAAAGTACGTCAACCATTAAATAAAGCATTTATAGATGGAAAAAATAAAAAACTTATATCTGATTTAGTACCATTAATTAAAGAAGAATTAAATATAAAAGAAATAGAATTTGTAGATGATTTAAATCTATATATGAATATATCTTTAAAACCTAATTTTAAAGAAGTAGGTAAAATATTTGGACCATTAATGAAAGAATTTCAAGCCTCTTTAGAAAAATTATCTAAAGATGATATTAAAAAATTACAAAATGGCGAAAATTTAGAAATGGTTATAGGTGGAGAATCAAGAAAAATAACACCTGACATGGTAGAAATAAGAATACAATCTAAAGAAGGATTTAATGTTGGCATGGAAAATAATAACTTTATAATATTAGATACAACATTAACTGAAGATTTAATAAGTGAAGGAATAGCGCGTGAAACTATATCTAAAATACAACAATTAAGAAAGAATTTAGATTTTGATATAGTAGATAGAATAGAAGTTTATTATAATGGAAACGCAGAATTTGAAAACGCTATAAATAAACATTTAGATAATATAATGAAAGAAACACTAGCAGTAAAATTTGAAAAAGTTGATAAAAAATTAGAAACTATAGAAATTAATGATTTTACTGTTGGAATTGAACTTAAAAAGTGTTAATTTACTTTTTTATAAATATTATTAAATGGTGAATTATGAAAAATATTAGTATAAAAAAATTAAGTGAAATAACTAATGGAGTACTTTATTCTAAAGATGATACTATACTAGTTAATAGTTTTTCAAAAGATACAAGAACTATAAAAAAAGGTGACGTTTATATTGGTATTAAAGGTGAAAACTTTGATGGTAATTTATTTTATAAAGATGCTATAGATTTAGGTGCAAGTCTTTGTATATTGGATAATAAAGATGTAGATACAAGTTATGGAAATATTCTTATAGTTAGAGATTCAAAAGAAGCATTAAAAAAACTTGCAGAATATGAAAGAGATAATTTTAATGGTAAAGTTATTGCTGTAACAGGTTCTGTTGGAAAAACTAGTACACGTACTATAATTGCAACATTATTAAGTGAAAAATATAAAGTATTATCTACTAAAGGAAATTATAATAATGATATAGGATTACCACTTACAATATTAGAACATACTGATGAAGATATAATGGTTTTAGAAATGGGTATGAATCATTTTAATGAAATAGATTACTTATCTAAAATAGCAAAACCTGATATAGCAGTTATAACTAATATAGGAACTGCTCATATAGGTAATTTAGGTTCTAGAGAAAATATTTTAAAAGCAAAAATGGAAATAATAAATGGTATGAATGATGGAACTCTTGTATTAAATGGAGATAATGATTTATTAAGTGACGTAAATGTTAATTTAAAAACAATATTTTGTAATATAGAAAAAAAACAAGATTTTTATATAAAAAATATAGTAAGAAATGAAAATCAATTTAAAATAGAATTATTTAATGGAGAAACTTATATTTTAAATAACGCAACATATCCAACTATAATGAATTATCTGTTAGCAATAAGTGTATCAAAAGAACTAACATTGACGTATGATGAAATAAAAAGTGGATTAAATAAAGTAAGTATAGAAAATAGAATGAGTATAATAAAAACTAATAGATATACTATAATAGATGACTCATATAATGCTAGTTTAGAAGCAATGAAAAGTGCAATTGACTATTTAAATAATTTAAAATGTATGAGAAGAGTATGTATTTTAGGAGATATGTTAGAATTAGGTGAAGACGCAAAAAGTATACATGAAAGTTTAAATCAATATTTAAATAATATAGATTTAGTATTAACAACAGGAGAAAATGCTAAATATATAAATGGAATACATTTTGATAATATAGATTTATTAATGGATAATATGTATTCTTATTTAAAAGATAATGATACTATATTAGTTAAAGCAAGTCATGGAATGCATTTTAATAAAATTGTAGATAATTTAAAAAATAATTAACTTTATTCTTAACTGAATAAAGTTTTTTTATAAAAATATAAAAAAATAACTAATTTAATAGTTATCTAAATCAGGATTAATTCCTGTAATACTTGCTAATAAAGAGTTTAAAGTAACAGACTCTTTTTTAAATGTCGCTAATTTGTCAGCATGTGATATAATTTTACCTTCAATATATTTACTTTTAGAAAATGAGACATTAAATATTTTATTTCTTTTAACAGATTCTATAATTATATTTTTTATATTGTCATTTATTAATTTTAACTTATCATAATTATTAAGTTCTAAATTTTCAAAATTATCTATAGATCTAATTGGAAATGGATACATATGATGTAATATTGCATCTATAATCATTTTTGCATCATCTAAGTTTTTAAAATACTCTGGAAACCAAATATTTGCATTAATTACTGCTTCAATAGGATGAACAAATCCATGTTTATTTATAAATTTAGATTTTTTTATACGTGCATTTTGCCATGGAAGTTCATATAAATCATGACACATAGCACTAATAAGTGCATTTTTTATATTAATTTTTATTCCTTTTTTTATTTTCTTTTTACAAATAATATAAGTTAATACTGTATCATTTAATAAATGATTACCTAAACTTAATTTACCATGATGAGGAAAAATTTTAGGATTTAATCTTCTTTGAAATTCTTTATGATTAAATATTGGTTCAATTATTTTGCTAAATTCTTTAATTTCTTTATCATTAAGTTTATAATATGCTAATAATTTATATAAATTATTTTCTGTATTTTTTTTCATGTCTGCTCCTTAATAACCAAATTATATAATACTAACATTTTTGTGTCAAAAATAATTTAATATTTAAAGTAATATAAATTATTATCTTCATCTTCTAAAATATATCCAGAATCTTCTGTTAATTTATAATCTATAAATGTTTTATCTATAAGTTTATTGCCATTAAAATCTAATATATAATATTTTTTATCTATTTCTCCTATAAAATAATTATTTGATAAAGAAATGCTATTATATTCTTGATTTAGTACTTTTTTTAATTTATTATCATATAATAAATATTTATCGTTTTCTTTTTTATATAAATAACCATTAATGTTAGTATTCATTACTGCATCACAATATGAATAATCTATTTGTTTATTAGTTTTTTCTTTATTATTAAAATATACACATAAATTATTAAAGTCTCTTAATAAATAATAATTATCTCCAATATATTCAATATAAGAATCATTTTCTGTTTCATATAGTAAATTTCCTAAAAAATCATAATATTTTGTAGTTTTATCTTCTATACTAATAATATCATTAACTATAAAAATATCATTATAGCTGTCAAATGATAATATATTATTTTTATTTATATCTATTAATCCATATTTATTATTACTTTCTATTAGCAATAATTTATCATTTATGTTTTCTATTTTATCATATTTAAAATCTAATATGTTATTATTATTTATATCTATAACGCCAAATTTGTATTGATTATTAATTAATTTATCTAATATTATATATTTGTCTTGAAATTTTTCTGCTAAAGTAAATGAATAGTCATTTAAATTTGATAAAGTATCTTTATTATCAGTTATATTAATTAAATGTTTTTCTACATTATTTTCATAATTGTCATCAGATATATCATTAATATTACCTAAATATTTATCTCCTATAATAAAATTATCATAAAGATATTTTAAATTAGTAAAAGTACCGTAATTATTCATATTATTTAAATTAACTATTTCTTTAATTGATTTAGTATTAATAATATTAGTTAATATAGCAGTGTTTTTAGAAGGTATTTCAATTTCGTTATATTGGATAGGAATTATTGTTTTGAAATTACTATCTAATATTCCAAATTTTTTATCTTTTTCTACTATATAATAACCAAAAGTGTATTTAATTGAATCATAATTACTACCATCAAATTCAATTACTTTATTGTCAGTATTATAAATTAATTTATTAGATAAGATTAAATTATTATCTAATAATTCTACATTACTATCTTTAACATTTTTTATAAAAGTTACATCATAGAAAATCATTTTTTTTGTTTCATTAGCCGGTGTACTATCTAATAATTTATTAGTACTTTCTATATAAATGTATGACATAAATGCAATAACTAATATTATGCATATTATACATATAATAATCATTATTATTAAATTTTTTTCCCTTTTTTTATTCTCGGTATTATTCATAACTTATCTCCTATAATAAATTATATCATATTTTTAAAATATGTTATATAATTTATTTGGTGATTTTAATGAAATCAATAAAATTAGATGAATATAAGTTATTGGATACTAGAAATGGAATGAAATTAGAAAATTGGAATGGAATAATTTTACTTAGACCTGATCCAGAAATTATTTGGAATAAAGAAAATAATATAGATTATATTAATATTAATGCAAAATATGTTAGAAGTAAAACGGGTGGTGGAGAATGGAAGATATTAAAAAGTGTACCATCTAGTTTTGTGATACATTATGATGAATATACATTTAATTTAAAATTAATGGGATTTAAACATACTGGGTTATTTCCAGAACAAGCATATAATTGGAAATTATTAAAAGAAAAATTAAATGGTAAAAAAAATGTAAAAGTGCTTAATTTGTTTGCATATACAGGTGCACATAGTGTTGTAGCGTTAAAAGCAGGAGCAAGTGTAGTACATGTAGATTCTTCACGTGGAATGGTTGATTGGGCTAAAGAAAATGTAAATATAAATAATTTAAGTGATAGACCTATAAGATATATTGTAGATGATGTGGTTAAATTTGTAAAAAGAGAAATTAGACGTGGAAATAAATATGATATTATTATAATGGATCCTCCATCATTTGGAAGAGGAGCAAATAAAGAAGTTTGGAAAGTAGAAAATGATTTATTTAATTTAGTTAATTTATGTACTGAAATATTGAGTGATAATCCTATTTTATTTTTAATAAATTCATATACTACTGGTTTATCTATGACAGTATTAGAAAATATATTAAAATTAACAATAAATAAAAAATATAAAGGATATATTTCTAGTGATGAATTAGGAATTATTGAAGAAAATAGTGATGTAGTATTACCTTGTGGAGTATATGCAAGATGGGAAAAAGAAAAATACGAATAAAAAATATATAAAATAAAAACGCGTTTTTGCGTTTATTATTTTTTCAAAAATTCAAGTTTTATATTATTACAAATGTAGAGTTTTATTTATAACTTTTTTGTAATTGTTTTTACAGTTAAGTATTTTTACATCACTTGGCTTTTTATATACAAAAAAACTAACACTTCTGTTAGCAAAAATTACTCCAAAATTACTCCGAAGTATGAAAAATAAAAGTAAAAATGAATTTTTAGAGTAATAAATAATATAAAAAAAATCCCTAATATATAGGAATTTCAAATTTTAAATGGTGCAGGTAACAGGACTTGAACCTGCACGGAAGAATCCACTAGATCCTAAGTCTAGCGCGTCTGCCAGTTCCGCCATACCTGCAATTAAAAAAATGGTGGATCTTGTAGGACTCGAA
>CANRDR010000078.1 GCA_947629425.1 uncultured Bacilli bacterium
TAGGACGGATTCGCAACTTTGTTTTTTGGCTCCGGCGTATCGTAATTCTAACAGTGATAATGCATTCAATGTTAACAGTGCAGATATCAACAACAACAATGTAAACAATACTAACGCCGTTCGTCCCGCAATTTCAAATAAATTAATTAAATGGCTATTTCATAGTTTACTATAGTAGAAAGATGCCTACCTGAAACAAGTATATTTCCTTGGTAATTCTCAACTATCATCCCTTTTTGAGAATCCTAAATATTTAAGTTGTATCAATAAATTGTGTTAGTAAAATAATTGAAAGGGCGATTTATTTAGATACAACTTTTTAATTATAAAGGAGAAATATGAATAATAAATTTATATTAATTAATAAAGAACAACAATTATTAATATATTTAGAAAAATATATACTAACAAATATACCTAAAAATGAAATAACTATAAAAATAAAACTAAATGATGAAATATATAAATTAATAGAAAATACAATAAGATTTAATATAAATATAGGTAATATAAAAAATAAATATATAAATGAAACTAAAGTAAATATAATGCTAATAGATTTTTATTTAAATATAATATATTCTAAAGAATTATGTATAAAAAAAAGATACTTAAATAGTATAAAAATACTAACAGAAATAAAAAATATAATTTATAGTATTAGCAATAATGAAAACAAAAAAGAATTTATATAATAATATATTAGATTATGATAAAACTTTAAGTGTATATTATAAAATAAAGAAAAATTTTAAGAATAAAAATAAATTATATTACTATAGTTTAAATTTAAATACAAATTTACTAAATATATTAATAAAATTAAAAAATAATAATTATAAATTTAATAAATATAATATTTTTTTTATAAACGAACCAAAATTAAGATTAATAATGAGTGAAACTATAAATGATAAAATAGTAAATCATTTAATAGCAAAATATATATTATTAGATTCTTTAGAAACTAAATTAATAGATACTAATGTTGCAACTAGAATAAATAAAGGTAGTAAATATGCATTTAATACTTTTATAAAATATATAAATAAATTAAATAATAATAAAGAAATATATATATTAAAATTAGATATAAAAAAATATTTTTATAATATAGATCATAATATATTATTTAATATGATAAAAAGATATATAAAAGATGAAAAATCATTAAAAATAATAAAAGAAATAATAGATAGTACTAATGAAAATTATATAAATGATAAAATAATAGAATTAAAAAATAATAAAATAAATTCTATAAAAAAATTAAATATAACAAATAAAGAAAAACAAATAAAAATAGAAGAAGTAGAAAAAATACCATTATATAAAAAAGGAAAAGGTTTACCTATAGGTAATTTAACAAGTCAAATACTTGCTATATTTTATTTAAATGATATAGATCACTATATTAAAGAAAAATTAAAATTTAAATATTATATAAGATATATGGATGATTTATTAATAATAGATACAAATAAAGATAAATTAAAAAAATCTTATAAATTAATAGAAAAAGAAATAAATAATATAAAATTAAGTTTAAATAATAAAAGTAATTTATATAAATTAAGTAATGGAATAGTATTTTTAGGATATAAATTTAAATTAAATAAAAGTAAATTAGAAATAAGATATAATAATAAAACAATAAGAAGAATAGAAAAGAAATTAAAAAATTTAAAAATATATAATATTGAAAAATATAATAAAAGTTTAGGTAGCTATAAAGGTTATTTTAAATTATGTAATACTAATATAAAATTAACTTTTTAATATATATAATTAAGAAATACTTTAATAAAATATTTCTTTTTTGATACTTGAAAGTAATAAATATTTGTAGTATTATCTAATTAGAGTAAGAAAGTACTCAATAAGAAAAAATTATATAGTTTATATCTTATGAAATATTTTAATGTAAGATATAGCTATAAATAAGATTTTTTATATAGAAAAGGTGTTTATATGAAAAAAAGATATATAATAATATTAGTAATAATGATAGTATGTATATTAGGTATTATAAAGTTTACATATGGAAGATTTATGTATGAAAGTTCAGTTACAGGTAGTGTAGAAGTATTGCCAGTAAGTCAACCATTAGCAACATTAATATTAAAAAACGCAAAAGAATTTGGAGGTGTAGTTGCAGAAAGAACAAAACTAGAAACAAATTCTAATGAAACGAGTGAAAGAAAAGTATTAAAATTAGTAACAGATGATTATGGAAGTGGTTATTATTTTAGCGGAAATGTACAAGATAATTTCATAAATTTTGCAGGAAAATGCTGGAGGATAGTTAGAATACAAGGAGACAATTCAGTTAAAATAGTTTTAGATGATGACACACAAGAGTGTCAAAAAGCAACAGGTATGACAAGTTCAACATATGAAGGAGAGATAGCTGGGAGTATAGGCCAAGAGAATGCTTCTATAGGAGAAGCAATATATGGATTCAAAAATGATGAAAATAATGTACCTAGATTAGATTATAAAAACAATGAATCAGGAAAATTATCTAATGAAATTGGCGCTAAAGAAATGATAGATAGTTGGATAGATAAAATGTCAGAAGAAGATAAATTAAAATTAAAGGAAGAAGATTGGTGTGTAGGCAATCAAAATAAATGGTATTACATAAGGTCTGGAGGATGGACAGTGTCGGCATATGAAGGGTATTCCGAAACTTTGAGAAAAATATATAATAATGAAAAAATTGATTTAAGATGTGAATCTAGTGATAAAGTAAAAGATTTAGGAGGCCTATTAACAGCAGAAGAAGTGATTAAAGCAGGATATTCTTCTAATAATATTAAGGAGGATACGAGTAATGGCAGTGGATCTAATAGTTATTTATGGGTAAAATATCCGGGACTGAGTTATGTAGGGTTATACAATTGGAGATTAGCAACCCCAGCGTATCGTAATTCTGACTATGATTATGCATTTATAGTAGTTGGTGGTGACTTAAAATATTTAGGTACCTCTTTCACAGCTTCTAATGCTATTCGACCAGCAGTTGTTTTAAAATCTAGCGTGAAAGTCATGGGTGATGGAACATCAACCAATCCATATGTTGTTGTTTCTGACTGACAGATAATTTTAATTTAAGTCATATAAATAAAGAAAAAACAGTAAGAAAATGAGACTAGTAATTACTTTTTTTACTGTTTTTTAAATATTAAAAATTAGTATTCTTATGTAAATAAAATTATATTAAATAAAGTTAATCTTATATAAAGAATGATAAAACTATAACTTTTTTACTATTTTTATCTTTATATAATTAATCTTTTAATTTATATCTATTAGTAAGTAATGATGCAATAATAAAGAAATATGGTGCAACTCTTATCGCTCTAATATTAGCAAAAGCTTGTATAGAATAACATGTAAAAGTAAGAAATAATGCTATATAAATAGAATAATAAAATTTCTTATATTTTAATATATCTTTTATACTACTAAAAAATATATAAAGTAAAAATGATATATAAGTAATACATGAAAATAAACCTTCAGTAACTAATATTTGTAAATATTCATTATGTGCTTTATCAACATTTCTTTTATTTTTAGGTGTAACTAGCGCTTTACCATCATAAGCATATCCAATACAATCTATACCTATACCATGTATAATATTTTTTGGAACTAATTTAATCATTTCTTTCCAAATAAAACCTCTTTCAGAACCCCATATATTGCTAATTTTTAAACTAGATATTTCTTTAACATCATTTAAAGTATATTTATTTTCTTTTACAATATAATCATTTTTAATATAATTAAGATTATAAAATATAAATATAATAAATATACATAATAAAGTCTTAATCATTACTAATAACATATTTTCATTAAATTTATCTTTTTTAGTTTTAAATAATACTATTATTATATAAATTATTATAAAAATATAAAAACATACAAATGAAACCATAACACTACTAGTAACAGAATAAACTAAATATTGTAAAAATATAGTAGAAAGAATTAAATATAAATATTTTAATTTTTTTTCTTTAGTAAATATAAATAAACCAGTAGATAAACAATATACAAGTAAAGTATACGTTCCAAAAAAATTATAATGTCCTGCTAATCCTTTATTTTTTACTAAAAATAACTTTTCTTGTAATTGAAATATAGATGAAAATAAAAATACTAAAATAATTCTTTTTTTATATTTATTATTTTTAATAATAGATAAAGACGTAAATAAAATATAGTAACTTAATATCATTATTAAGCCTTCATTTCTTACATCGGCACCAATTAAACTAACTATAGGATTTATAGAAAAAATCGTTGATATTATTGCAAATATAGTTAAAAGTATTATAAATATATCTAATATACTAAATTTATAATATTTATTTATAATAGTTAGTATTATAAATAATAGATTTATTATATTAAGTATTCCAAATATTATTTCAAATTGTAATAAACTAAGTATTAATACTCTAGATACTAAATATGATAAAAATATTAAAATTGGTATTAAAAAAGAATTATATATATATATTGCTTTTTCTATAGTATCAAATTTTAATTTAAATATTTTTTTCATAAACTACCTCTTTAATTATTATAACATTATTTGATATAAAATAAAAAATAGTTTATACTATAAATTAAGTGATGTTATGAATACTAAAAAGAATTATTTATATAATTTATTTTATCAAATATTTATACTTATGTTTCCAATAATACTAACACCGTATACATCTAGAGTATTAGGTACAACTTCTATTGGAATATATTCATATATTTATACTATAGTAACATATTTTATTATGTTTTCTAATTTAGGATGTAGTGAATTAGGTACAAGATTAGTTGCTAAAAACAAAGATAATAAAAAGAAATTAAGTAAAGTATTTTTTAGTGTATATTATATACAATTAATAATGACTATTATAATGAGTATTTTATATATTATATTTTCTATTCTTTTTTTAAAAGATAATTTATTAATAGCATTAATAAAAGTAATATCAATATTTACAGTTATATTTGATGTAACATGGTTTTTTAATGGATTAGAAAAATTTAAAATTAATATATGGAAAAGAATATTTATTAAATTAACTACTTTAATATTAGTAATTATATTTGTAAAAGATAGTGCTGATTTATATAAATATGCAATTATATTATCAGTATGTAATTTATTATCTAATATAATTTGGATTAAATATTTAAAAAAAGAAATTATTTATGTTAAAGTTAAACTAAAAGATATAATAAAAAATATAAAACCATCATTAATATTATTTGTACCAATAATATCTAAAACTTTATATACTTCTATTGATAAATTAATGATAGCAAATATTAGTACAATGACTGAATTAGGTTTATATGAACAATCTGAAAAATTTATGAGAATACCTTATGTGTTTTCTACATCTTTATCTAATACTATGAGTCCAAGAAATTCTAATTTAATATCTAAAAATAAAAATAATAAAGTAAAAGAAAATATAGAAAAGTCATTTAAATTTATTATGTTTTTAGCATTTCCTATAGCTTTAGGTATAATTTTAGTATCAGATGAATTAATACCATTATTGTTAGGAAAATCTTTTATAAAGTCTAGTTATATTTTAAAAATATTAATATTATCAACTATAGTTTATATTTTTACTAATATAATAAATAGTCAATATTTAATACCAAATGAATTAGATAAAACATATACAAAATCAATTTTAATAGGAACAATATTTAATATAATATTAAATATATTTTTAATAAAAAAATATGCTTCTATTGGAGCCGCTTATGCTACATTTATATCAGAATTTATTGTTTTAATATATCAATTTATAAATATTAGAAAAAGTTTACCATTATTAGAATATTTAAAAATATCATTAAATTTTTTAATAAAAGCATTAATAATGTTTATAATATGTAGTTTAATAAATATATTTAAATTAAATAATATATTATCTATATTATTAAAAATTATATTAGGTATTATAATATATTTATTATTAAATATTAAATTTATAAGAAAAGAGTTATTAATTTATAGATGTAATAGTTAGTAATTTGAAATATATATATATTTATAATATAATTTTTATATAAATTATGGAGGTTTTATGCTAAATAAAATTATTAAAAATCTAAAATATATAAAATTTATAGATTTATTTACTCCTATAATATTTATAATAGTATTTCCATGTTCATTAATATTAAAATTAATTAACAAAAATAAGAGTGTTTGGTTAATTTGTGAATCAGGTACTACTGCAAGAGATAATGGATATTATTTTTATAAATATTTAAAAGAAAACCATAAAGAAATAATATCATATTATGTTATAGATAAAAAAAGCAATGATTATAAATTGGTAAAAGATTTAGGTAATATAATACAATATAAAAGTTTTAAACATTGGTTATATTATTTATCTTGTAATTATAATATTAGTAGTCAAAAAAATGGAAATCCTAATCAACCATTCTTTTATTTATTACACGTCATACTTGGATTATATAATAATAGAATATTTTTACAACACGGAATAATTAAAGATTACTTATCATATTTAACTTATAAAAATACTAAATTTAAATTATTTATATGTAGTACTAAAAGAGAATATGATTATGTAAAAAAAGTGTTTAAATATCCTAATGATAATATTAAATTAACAGGACTTGCTAGATTTGATAGTTTGCATGATTTATATAAAATAAATAAAAAACAAATATTAATAATGCCAACATGGAGAGACTGGCTTGGAAGAGATACTAATTTTTTAGGAAAAAAATATGAATTTAATAATACAAATTATTATAAAAATTGGCAAAGTTTTTTAAATAATAAACAATTAATAAAATTTATAGAAGAAAATAATATAGAATTATTATTTTATCAACATATAAATATGGAAAAGTTTAAAAACAATTTTATAAGTACATCAAAAAATATAAAAATATTAGATTCAAATACTAATATACAAAAAGTACTAAAAGAATCAATTTTATTAATAACAGATTATTCATCAGTATATATGGATTTTGCTTATATGAAAAAACTTACAATATATTATCAATTTGATTATGAAGAATATAGATTAAAACAATATTCAAATGGTTATTTTGATTATAAAAAAGATTCATTTGGACCAATAGTTTATAAAGAAAAAGAATTAATAAATAAAATAAAAGAATATTATAAAAATGATTTCAAATTAAATAATATATATTTAAAAAGAATAGAATATTTTTTTACATTAAATGATAATAAAAATTGTGAAAGAATATATAAAGAAATAATAAATTTAAAAAAGTAAAATTAATTATGAAAATTTAATACTCTAAAAATAAAAATTAGAGTATTTTTTGTAATTTATTGTAATTTTTTTAAAAAAATTGCAATAAAAAAAAGGAAATGCAAAAAAATACAGTATATATATAGTGAAGGGAGGA
>CANRDR010000079.1 GCA_947629425.1 uncultured Bacilli bacterium
CCATATCAACTCTTATACAAGGTTTATTTGTAGGAATTTCAATAACATACATGTTATAAATATCTCTAAATTCTTCTTCTTCTGTTTTAGCAGTACCTGTCATACCAGATATTTTTTTATACATTCTGAATAAATTTTGGAAAGTTATAGTTGCTAATGTTTGAGTTTCTTCATTAATTCTAACTCCTTCTTTAGCCTCTATAGCCTGATGTAATCCATCACTAAATTGTCTTCCATGCATTAATCTTCCTGTAAATTGATCTACTATTAATATTTCGCCTTCACTTGATACAACATAGTCAACATCTTTTTTCATTCCATAATTAGCCTTTAAAGCCTGATTAATGTGATGAACTAATGCAGTATTTTCAACATCGTATAAATTATTTAATTTGAAATGTTTTTCTAATTTTTCTGAACCTTCTTCAGTAAGCAATACTGATTTAGTTTTTTCATCCAATGTATAATCAGTTTCTTCTATTAAACTTTTTACTGCTTTATCTGCATCTTTATATAAGTTTGCAGAATTAAATTTTCCACCTGAAATAATTAATGGTGTTCTTGCTTCATCTATTAAAATAGAGTCTACTTCGTCTATAATAACGAAATTTAATGGTCTTTGACATCTATCTTCTTTTCTAACAACCATGTTATCTCTTAAATAGTCAAATCCTACTTCGTTATTTGTTGAATATGTAATGTCACAATTATAAACATCACGTTTTTGTTGTGGAGTTAGTTCTCTTAAATTAACTCCAACACTTATACCTAAAAATTCAAATATAGGTCCCATCCATTCAGCATTACGTGCAGTTAAATATTCATTTACTGTAACTACATGTACACCTTCTCCAGTTAAAGCATTTAAATATGCTGGTAATACAGTAGTTAAAGTTTTACCTTCTCCAGTTTTCATTTCAGCTATATTACCATAATGAATAGCAAGTCCTCCTAATAATTGAACATAGAAAGGCTTTTCACCAATTTTTCTAAAAGCAGCCTCTCTAACTGTAGCAAAAGCAGGTACAATTATATCATCTAATGTTTTTCCATTTTTTAATTCCTTTTTTAATTTTTCAGTCATTCCTGCTAATTCTTTATCAGACATTTTTGAATATTCTTCATCTAAAGCATCAATTTCGTCTGCTATTTTTCTAAATCTTTTTAATTCTTTATATTCTGTATCAACTAATCTTTTAATTAATCCCATAATAATTCCTCCATTAAATAATATTTTACCATAAAAAATAGAGTTTTACACTCTATTTTGCATTTATTATACCAAATTTTCCATCTTTTCTTTTATAAAGAACTGAAAAACAATCTTCTGTTGCATTTTTAAATAGGAAAAAATCATGGTTTAATAGTTCTATTTGAAGCAATGCTTCTTCTTCATCCATCATTCTTACATCAATATCTTTTCTTTTTACAATAACATCATTATCTTCATTATTTTCAAATTCTTCAATAAAATCAAAATTAAAATCCACAGTACTATCTTTTTTATATCTTTCATTCAATTTAGTTTTATTTTTTCTAATTTGTCTTTCTAATTTATCAATAACTAAATCAATTGATGCATATAAATCTTTACTACTTTCTTCAGCTCTTAAAGTATATTTACTAGTTGGTATTGTTACTTCAATAATTTCTTTATTATTTGCAACACGTACAACTATTTTTGCTTCTATATCATTATTATCAAAATACTTATCAAGTTTACTTACTTTCTCTTCAATATATGCTTTAATAGCATCAGTTACAATAAGTTTGTCCCCTCTTATATTTAATTTCATACAATCATCTCCTAACTTAATTGTACAAAATTTAGAATTAAATGTCCATATAATAAATTACTATTCCCAAAGCAAATAAATCTAATTATTTGCTTTGAGAAGTCACTATTAGTATTTTAAAGCTTATTCAATATGGAATTGTGATAACAAAATACAATTAATTATTTAATATATTTTAAACACCAATTATATTTTAAGTAAAGTCACGGTTTCAAAAGAAAAAACTACAATACAGTAGTTGGAGTAACTTCAACAACATCTATAGCTTGCAGTCCTTTTCCGGTTTCAATCAACTTAAAGTCAACTATGTCACCTTCTTTTAAAGTTTTATAGCCTTCTTTTTTAATAGCTGAATAATGAACAAAGATATCTTCTAAATCATTATATTCAATGAAACCGTATCCTTTTTCGTTATTAAACCACTTAACTTTACCTCTCATTTAAATCATCCCTCTTTCTTTTCTTTTTTTACTTCAGTACTTCTTCACAGCTAGATACTAATATTTGTTTGTCGACAACTACAACTTTCTCTTACAGTGACTATTCGAGTATATCACACTTTTTATAAAAGTATTGAAACTGTGCTAAAAGTACTGTTTTTATGTTCAAATTATAATTTTATCTATTAAAAAATATATTTATTTGTATTTTAGACAATTAAAAGATATTTTCAAACATAATCTAATAAAATACAATAAAAAAACATTATTCTATAATAGATGGGAGTATGATATGAGAGATAAAATTTTAAATTATATGATGTCATTAATTATTAAAGATAACAAATATGATAAAACAAAACTTGAAGAAATTAAATATGGTTTGTATGCTATATACACTTTGATAACAAAAACATTTGTAATTATAGTTTTATCGTTAATATTAAATATTTTTAAAGAATTTTTATTATTCTTTGTGTTCTACGTAATACTTAGAAGCGTAGGATATGGAACACATGCTAAATCAAATGGCTTTTGTTGGATATTTAGTATTTTACTATTATTAGGTTTGCCATATTTATTTACTAAAATTAATTTATCATTAGTTACAAAAATAATTATCTGGTCTATTTGTTTTTTAAATTATTTCATTTTTTGCCCAGCCGATACTGAAAAAAGACCAATGATTAGCGTTAAAAGAAAATTAAAATTTAAAATCTCAATATTAGCTATAAGTATAATATATTTAATTTTAGTGATTAAGTATACATATCTATCCAATTATATATTAGGAGCAATGATATTAGAAGCGATACTCTCAAATCCATTAGGTTATTTATTAATGGGTCAAAAAGTTAGATTTCGTTTAAATGATATAAATTTAAACAAAATTAGAATGGAGGTATGAAATATGTCTGAATTATTAGCAAAAGTTGGATCAAAAGTTGGAAACAGTAATTTATCTTGCTACTGGGTATTTGATGAACCAGAATGTCCTAAATCATTAATTAAATAAATTATAAAAATATTCCAATTCCTTAAGAATTGGAATTTTTAATGTATTTTATATTTGTGATAAACAAATTATTTATTATACTAAAATTAACTTTTATATTATTATTTTTTACATTTTTAATATAATTTAATCCTATACCAGATTTATATTCTTTCGTGCTATAATTCTTTTTTCCAATATTATTTAAATCAATCGAATTAACAAAAGTATTAAGCATTTTTATATCAGTATATTCTTTAGTCTCATTAATATTAATTTCTATAATTTTATTTTTAGTTAATATGCTAGCATCTATAGCATTATCTATTAATATACCTAAAATATTACAAAGATCTATATAATCTTTTTCATTGGTTGATATTTCTTTTTTTGTATTTAATAAAATATTTACTTTTTTAATTTTTGCTTCTTTTATTTTTAAATATATTATACCTTGTAATCCTTCAGGAATTTCTTCTATTTTGTTAATCCATTCATATTTAGTATCATATTTTGTAAGCAAATTATTTATGATTTTTTGATATTTGAATGGCAGTATTGATTTTAAACTATACAATTCATTTTTTATATTATGTTTAAATTCTTTACATTGATCAATAGTTTCAGAATATGCTTTATAAGATTCTTTTATATTTTTATTTTTTTCTTCTAATATTCTTAAATTATATTTATCATTCACTATGACTTTAATAAAAATACATATAAATATTATAGTAATTATTGATATTATAACCATCAATTTATTATTAACATCATATGCTCTATATGCAATTATAATATTTAAAAATAATAATATAGTAATTGCCGTTGTATAAAAATTAATATTTTGTCTTATTTTTTTTATAAAATTTATTAACAAACTAATTTTTACTATTAATATCAAAATAAAAGTTTCTAATATTGAAAAAACAATTTTTAATACTATCTGATTATTAAATATACTTATATTCTTTGTTGTGTTGATTAAAAAAGTCGATAGTCCTATTTCAATCAATATTGATAATATTGCATATATAAACGTATAATATATTATATCTTTATTATTATCTTGAAACACTAATTTATTAGTTAATAATGAAATAATTATTGATGTAATAAATCTAAAACTTACTATATTATAAAAATTATTTATTAGAATAAGTGAACTTAAAAATAATACTCCTATTATCTTCTTAAAATTTAAATAAATTTTATTCCCACTAAATTTACTATAACAATATATCATAGCAAACGACATTGTTACATCAATCAAAAAATAAGTTATAATTTGTATCAAACTCATATTTATACTCCTTTATAATTCTTTGATAACATATCTACTCTTTCACCTGTATCAATAACAAAATATCCTTCGACATAATTTTTCTTAGTAACTCTATCATCATTATAAATACAACTTCTATGACAACGCTTAAATCTATTATCTAATCTTCTTAACATTTCATTCATTGAAATATTAACAGTAAATTCGTTATTGGAAGTTTTAATTACTAATTTTCTGTCTACAGTATCTCTATAAATATACAAAATATCTTTATAGTATATTTGTAAACTTAACTTTCTATTAACATAAATAAACTTTCCAAAATCATTCTTTTTATCAACAATTTTCTTAATATCTTTTTTAAGTCTTCGTTCTAAATCATCAAACTTTTCTATAAAGTCAAAAGTTTTATAAATTTCTTTATGAACAGTTTCAAACATTCTATCATGATTAGTAATAACTAAAATCTCACTATCCCAATCATCATTTCTAATTTCTCTTAAAATGTCCATACCACCAAACTTACTATCTAATTCTAAGTCCATAATATAAATTTTAGGTTCACTATTATCATCAATTATTTTCTTTAGTTCATTATTATATTTTTTAAACTTATGTATTACATAATCTTTATTTGAATCAAATAACAATTCATTAATTAACTTTTCATATATTTCTATCCATTTTTCATCATCATCAACTATTATAAATTTAATCATTTATACCACTCCCTTACTACTTTTTACAATTGGCAATTATTAATAGATATTAAATATTATATTTTTAATCAAATTTTATATTTACATAATAAACCTCTTTCATATTTTTTATTAATTATATGTATTAAAAAATGTGGAAAAATTAATATTATTCCACATTAACAAGTTTAAATCGTTCAGTTACTCGTCTTTTACCTAATAGTTTCATAATTTCATATAAATCTGGTGTCATTGATTTTGTTGTTAATGCAACTCGAATTACAGTAGTAATATCCGTAATATTTCCTTTATAATTTTCAGGATTATCTTTATACTCTTTCATATTACTTGCATAACCTAATTCATCACACAACTTTTTTATATTATCAAACCAAATTTCTTTATCATCTATGGAATAATATTTTTCTATATATGTATTTAAAATTAAAGTAATCTCTTTTTTATTCTTTATATTTTGAAAGTCATAATCAATTAAAGATGGATTGAATAAATCATCGTACATATACCAAATATGATTTTTAATATCTCCATAAGATGAATAATCTTTTCTTGGTTTTTTTTGTTCTCTTTCGATATTTAAGATATCTATAGTATAATTTTCATTTTTTTCTATCAAATCATGAAATTCTTTATCATATTTTTTTGTATATTGTTTTAAATTTTTATATACATCCTTAGCACTTAATTTGCTAATGTAATTTTTAGATATATTTAATAATTTTTCTAAATCAAACAATGAACCACTTTCACTAACTTTTTTAAAGTCAAATTTAAAATCCGTTAGCGGTTTATCTTGATTAGATTCATACCATGATTCAAAATTCGAATTAGCTAAAGTTAGAAGATATATTTTAACAGCTTCTATTGGTATACCTTTTTCATGGTAGTAGCTAACTCGTGCTTCAGGATCTTTCCTTTTACTTAACTTTCTTCTAGAACCTAATTCATCAATTTTCATAAGTAATCCAAGATGTCCATATCTTGGCTCTTTAAACCTTAATATATTAAATAATTGATTATGAATAGGATACGATGAAATCCATTCTTCTCCTCTTAATACATGAGTCGTTCTCATTAAGTAATCGTCTATAACATGTGCAAAATGATATAATGGTAAACCATCACTTTTGATAAGAACAATATCAATATCATTTTCTGGCATTTCGATTTTTCCTCGAACCAAATCATTTAAAATAACTTTTTTCTCAAAAACTCCAGGCGATTTAAGTCTAATAATAAATTTATCTCCTCTTTTGATTCGTTCAGCTCTTTCTTCATTACTTAAATCTCTACATTTTGCCCATGCACCATAATAGCCAATTCTTGTTTTTTTATGTTCTTGTTTTTCTCTTATTAAATCAATTTCCTCTTCAGTACAAAAACAAGGATAAGCAAAACCATCTTCAATTAATTTTTTTGCATAAGATTGATATATTTCTTTTCTTTGACTTTGAATATAAGGGCCATAAGCACCGATTGATTTATGCTCGTCTAGCGCTCCTTCATCAATATTGATGTTAAAATCAGTTAAATCTTTAATAATGCCAGCAACACCATCATCAATACTTCTTTTACCATCAGTATCCTCAATTCTAAGAAAGAAAACTCCATTTGTTGTTTTAGGAACAAAACTAGATATAAATGCTGTGAGTAAACTTCCCATATGAACATAACCTGTAGGACTAGGAGCAAATCTAGAAACTACTGCTCCTTCAGGAAGATTTCTTTCAGGATATTTTTTCTCATATATTGAAACATCACTAGAAATATTTGGATAAATTAAATCAGCTAATTCTTTATTAGTCATTTAAATCTCTTCTTTCAAATAATATTACTCTTTTTTTCAATCAATATTATAATATAAATAAATTATAGTTTCAAGAAAAAAATACATTTTTTTGCCGATTTTATGGCATTTATTTAAATTTATAATATATATTTATTCTTAAGTATTAATTATAATTATATTTGCCAAACAAGTGCCTATGGTACTTGTTTTATCACACAAAAAAAGGCGACTTCCTATTTTCGCTTTCACTATCTTCGGC
>CANRDR010000080.1 GCA_947629425.1 uncultured Bacilli bacterium
CTCCATTATAAAGTGCCTGTTTAGCTCAGTCGGTAGAGCGCACGGCTGTTAACCGTTAGGTCGTAGGTTCGAGTCCTACAACAGGCGCCATTTTTGAATTTTAAGTCCTTTATTTATGGACTTTTTTTATAAATTACTCTCAAAATTACTCCGAGTTTATTTTTATAAATTTCTTGACATTTGTAATATAAAAGATATAATACATTTAAGAAAAGAGCAGTATTATGGGAAGTAAAGAAGATAATAACTATAAAAATTTATATACTAATTTAGTATTACCAGAAATAAAAGAAAAATTATATAATTATTGGAATAAAATGATAAATATTTTATATGGAAAAACTATTGAATATGATAAAAGGAATTTTATTTTAGATAGGTTAAAAGAAACAGAATTTTTTGATTATAATAATCCGGATTATTATGGAATATTAAAAGATGAAGATTTAAAAAAATTTATAAAATATGCATATACAGCAGCAAATACTGATTTATCACAAGAATATATAGATGATGCTTATATACATATGGCACAAATAATTAAGAAAAATAATGCAAAATTAAATACATATATAATTTATTGGTTATCTAATATATATGAAAGAAGTTTAAATAATTTAAAAGCATTAGAAGAATTTAAACCATCTCTTAATATAGAAACACCATTTAAAACAAAATAAAAGAACTAATTGTCTGTACTTAGTTCTTTTTCCATTTTACTATATTTATCATATGCTTTATCTATTTTAGTTTGATCTGCAGTTTCTAATTGATACCAACCATTTTGAAAAGCACATTCAAATATTTTGGCTTGCATACCACTTATATTTTTAAAACTTTCAAAAAACAATTTATAAATATCTTTATTGCTGGCTTCATTTAATGCAATTGCGTAGCTAGATACTAAATGTTTATAAGATATAAGAATATCATTTATTATATCTTTTTCATTCATAGAACAATCTTTTTTTACTTTTGTTTCAGTATTTTTAATAGTTTCTCCCATTTTATCCTCCTAATTTAAATAATCCACATATTTTTCATATTCTTTTGTAAGTTCTTCACTTGCAGTTTGTATTGTTTTTTTAATACTTTCATCTTGAATATCATTCATATAATTATTCATTTTTTTAATAAGAATGAATTTCCAGTTTAACATATCTTCTATATAAGATAAGTCTTTTGTACTAATTATATTAGGTACTGTTTTCATAAAATTTCCTCCAAAATTATTATGTAATTTTTTTAATTATATTATTCATAAAATAAAAAAAATACATTTAATATAATAATATTTAGTTTTGTATTTTTAATATTTATAATAATTCTATAAATTTATTAATATATTTATTAGTACTAGATTTAATATATCCAATATCAAAATATCTTATTGGTAAATTAAAATCTGTGTTAAGGATAGAATAATCTTTATTATTTTCATAATGTATTGGATTGCCTATACCTATGCCAAACCCATCTTTAATAAGTTCTCTACATAGACTATAACTGTTAAATTCATAAGCAGGTTTAATACTTTTATTTTTTTCTTTTAGAAAAGATTCAAAATTTCTACGACTATGTGTAATATTATCCAATAATACTAATGGTTCATTTAGAATTTCATCTAATGATAATACTTTATTTTTTAAGTGATTAAAATATTGACTTGAAGTAATAAATTTATCTTGTATTTGAAAAGATTTTATTTTAGTAAAATCTAAAATATTTTCATATTCATTTTTAATTACTAAATCTAATTTATTTAACTTAATTCTATTTTCTAATACTTCTTTAGTTTCTAGAATAATATTTATTTTTACATTAGGATATAATTTTTTAAACGTTTTTAATGGTTCTTCAATAAAAACAATAAAATTTGTAGTTGTTGCTCCTATATTTAAATCTACTAATGATGCATCATTTTGATCTATTGTATTTAAAGTACTATTTAGACTCTTAAACATATTATTTATATATTCATATAATATTTCCCCTTCTTTAGTAGGAATTACACCCTTTTTACTTCTTTGTAATAATTTTGTATTAGTTTCTTTTTCTAAATCATTTATAGCTTTTGTTACAGCAGGTTGTGAAACAAATAAATTTTCACTAGCTTTAGTTATATTTTTAGTGTTAACTACTTCATAAAAATATTTAAATAAGTTTAAATTGATATCTTTCATAGTTTAATTACATCTCGCTTTACTATATTTTATTTTTTTCAATATTAAAAAATTAATATCCATAAATAAAAGTAATGGTTTTTATAAAATAAATATATTTTATTTATATTATAGAACTTTATATAATTAAGTCAAGAAAGGAATTTAAATATGATAGATGAATTTGAAACAAAAAAACTAACTAAAGAGATTTTACAGAATTATATTGAATCTTTATATGATTTAAATGATAAAATTGTTTTATTTCATGAAGGATTTTTTGTAGCAAACACTACAGAATATTTTAATGATTTATATCAAATTAATAAAAAGAATATAAATAAATACAAATTTATTGATTTTAAAACAGGTAAACCTATAAATGCTATGAATATATATGATGAATCGGAAAGTTATTATCATATATATAGAGAATATGAAAGAGAATATTCACAGAAATATAATTATAGTTTTGCAACTTCAGATAAATTTAGTGACTATACTATTTGCAATGGTATAAAGAGCAATTTGTGGGAAGGATGTAGTACTCGCAAATTTGGAATGTTTGTTGTTTATAAAAATGAAAATGATAAAGTTTTATATGGTGTAATTGATGAGAAAGGAAATTTTTTAGTAGACTTTAAAGAATATGTTAAAGTAGAATTACTAACTAATTATAATGTTTACTTAACTGATAAAAATAATAATAGTTATATTTATTCAAAAAAATATGGATTAAATAAAATTGAAATTAATAAACAGATTATAAAATTAGAACTTTCTAAAAATTTTCCTTATTATATAATTACAATAAATGATAATAAATATGCTGAACTTAAAGGTTTAATAAATAACAAGGGTGAAATTTTAATAGAGCCAATTTATAAACAAATATATATGAATAATAAAAATATGATTTACGGTGTGGACTGTATTAATGATAATAGAAAACATATTTTTAATTCAAAAATACAAAAAATAATGACTATTGATGCAGATATTTTGTTATTTTTCGATAATTATATTATATACCAAAAAAATAATCAAATATTTGTTATAGATTTAAATACAATGGATAATACTTATTTTAATTTACCATATTTAAAAGATGAATTTGATAAATTTTTTAATCTAGATGAATTAAGAGCTAAATCTGATGAAGAATTAGATCTTCTAGTAAAAAAGTATCCTTATTATGAGGAAGATTTAGGACATATCATTTTACATAAAACTAAAAAATATGGAATAAAGTTAACCTCAGAAATTAACAATAAAAGTTATAAAAGATATTTTAAAAATAAAGACCAATTAGAGAAAATTGAAAAATATATAAGCGATATATTTTTGCAAAATAATATTGTTGATAAAAATAATAAATTAAAAACTTTAAAGAGAGGTGAATAAAATGGAATTAAATTTAGAAGAATTAAAAAAAATTGAAAAAGTTAATAATCCATATAGATATGCTTCAAATGTATATACAAAAATAATTGATAATAATCTTAAAGAATGCCCTAAATGTTTGAAAGAATGCGCGGCAGAAAATATACTTGATTTTATTAAACATAGTCGTGTAGTAGCGACAACTGATATAGATGAAGCTATTTTCTTGAATGAAAACAATATTCCTTTTACGCGTAAATTTGATGAAAATTTTATAAATGACTTTAAAATTTTATATAATGAAATTGAAGATGTTTATAAACAAATAACTAATTATCCAGATGATTATTCATTTATAACAAAAAGTATAATTTTTAAAATAAATATAAATGAATATTTAAAAAAATATTCAAACATAGATAAGAAAACTCTATATATTATGGGAATTCTTTATAATGATATAAATCTTTTAAATGAAAATCTTGAGATTTTAAATTCTTTATCTAAAGAAGAACAAAAGATAATTTTAAAATACATTAAGCCATTATCATTTGATTTGGTAAAAAAATATGTGCATATTAATTCAGTATATAAAGAATTATATTGTTATTTTAATGAACATTATATTAAATCGTTTAAATTAATATCAAATTTAATTAAAAAGAATGATATAAATAAAATCAAAATTTTAATAAATTACAAACAATATTTACAAAGCCATTATCCAGAATATAGTCCAGGCGCACCTTCAGAAACTATTACTTATGGAGAATGGGTAGAAGTTGCAGATGAAGGAGCGGATACAGAAGCAGCATGGTATCCAACCCATAATGTTTACGTGCCTAAAACTAAAATTATTGATCATCATTCAAGTATTCCTACCTATGAATTAGAAAATTTAGAAAAAGCCCTTATAAAATTAGAAAAAAAAGATTTTCAAAATGTTGATTTAAATTCATTAATTACTATTTATAATTATTTAAACGAAAACATTATTAATATAAGTAAATCTATAGTGTTAAATAGTGACGAAAAAGAAACAAAAGATTTAATTAATAAAGTAAAAAATTTAGTTCAAGACTTTAATTATAAAATTTCAAATATTTTTAATCAAAATATAAATATAAACTTTAATATAGATAAAATAACTATAGAAAATAATAATATTGATTTAGAAACTACATGGTTAGCATTATTATCTAGTTTAAAAATTTTTGTTACTAATCTTTTAAATATATCCAATAAATATATTGAAGATAATATAAAAATACTTGATGATAGTTTATTTGAATATCAGTTTACAAGATTTCTTATTGAAAAGATATATATTGAAATTAATTATATACTTGATGATTTTAAGAATAATATATTAAATTTAATTAATAAAGAAAATATTAAGGTGCTTAAATATACATTATAAAAATAATTAAAAGAATTATAAAATTAAAATTAATTCTTTTTTTTAATATAATAATTTATTTTTGTTATTTATTATGTTAGAATACTTGAAGTATGGAGATGATTATATGGAAAACATAAAATATTATGGACCAAAATATATAACAAATTTATTAGAAACTATATATGATAAAGATATTAATAAAATTATTGAAGAAGTAAAAAGTTATAAAATTACAGTAACATTAGAAGATATAAAAACTTATTTAAATGAAACTTCATTTAGTAAATATACATTAGAATATTTTATTAAATATACTAATATATTAAAAGTAAAAATATTAAAATTATTAGATATAGTAGATAAAATATCTAATGAAAATACTAATGAAATAAAAGATATTTTAAATGGTTTAAATATAAAATTAACTTCTAAAGGTAAAATATCTTCTATAGATATAAAAAGATTAATTACATCTATAGAATATAATATAAAAAAATTAAAGAATATAGTTCTTACTGCTAATAATTTAGAAACTTATTTAACATTTAATATTACTAAACCTAATAAAGATGCAAATAATTTATATCCTAGCGAAAATCTTAAAATTAGTGATTTATTACAAAATGAAAATAGTTCTATATTATTAAGTAATAAACAGTTAAAAAAGACTTTATTTTAAAATAATAGATACTTAATAAAATAAAGTTTTTTTATAAATATAAATAAAAATCATAAAATTGAAATAATTGCAAACATTTTTTTAAAAACTTAACATATTTTTCTTGCAAAAGTGTCAAATTATGTTATAATACTTTTAGAATAGAGAGGGAATATTATGATAGAATTACTATTTGAAAATATAAAAGAAAAAGAAGCATTAGAAAATTTACTTGCATTAAATCAAATTAAAAAATGTGATAAAGAAATAGATAAATACTCAAATGAAATAAATAAACTTAATGAAGAAATGGAATCTATATTAAAGAATGAAAATATAGATGAAACATATGTTGATAAAATCCATAAATATAAGAAATTATTATCAAAAATGGATGGAGATGCAGGAAGATTATCTGAAATAGATAAACAAATAAGAGAAATTGAGTCTAAAATTACTGGTTATGAAAATGAAATAAAAGAAGTAGAGGTTAAATTAGATCAATTAAAAGATGAAATATTTATTACAGATGAACCATCTAAAGTAATAGAATGTCAAAATGAAATAGAAAATTATAACGTTAAACTAAATGATTTAAATGAAATATTAAATTCATTAATAAGTGAAAATACACCTTTAATGATAGAAAAAGAATATTTAATTGCAAAAAATAATGATTATGATTTAAATATACCTAATTATAATAAAGAAGATATTTCTAAAGATTTAGATAGATTATCAAAAGATTTTGAAAATGCTATAAATAAATTAGATTTACCTATTAGAGAAAATATTGAATTTTGTCAAAAGAAAATTACAAATAGAGAATTAGAAATAGATAAATTTACTGAAAGAAAAAATAATGTTATGAATGCTTATCCTAATGCTATATCATTAAATGTTGATAGTGCATTGGATGATTTAAAAGATTTATTATCTGATTTAAATTTAAATGGACCTAAAGAAGTTAAAAAAGAAGAAGTTAAAGAGAATAAACCAAAAGAGAAAAAGGAAAAAGTAGAAAAAGATATAAAAGAAGAAATATCATTATTTGAAGAGGATAATGAAATTAAACCATTAGAAGAAAAACAAGAAGAAAAAGAAGAAATTAAAGAACTTGTAGAAGAACCTAAAAAAGATATAGAGATTCCTAAAGAAGAAATTGAAATAAAAGAAGAACCAAAAATTGAGCCACAAGAAGAAAAACCTACAGAAGTAGAAACTAGTAAAATTGATGTAGAAACTAATAATGAAAATAAAGATGAAGAAATTGGATCAGTATCTTATGTATTATCTGAAGGAGAATCTCTTGCTAATATAGCAGAAAAAGTATATCCTAGCAAAGATAATTGGGAAGCTATATACTACTTCAATAAAGATTCAATTGATAAATATTTAGTTTCTAATGGAATAAGTAATGATTTTGATACTATTAAAACATTAGCAGAAGATACTAGTTTATTTACGGGAATTAAGTTAGAAATACCTACAGATTATAATTATAAAATATAATTAAAATATTGGATTTATTCCAATTTTTTTAATATTTTGTTAAAAATTGGTAGGTATCTTGAATAAGGGTGTAAAAAATTTTTCGGGGTGAAATAGTAGTTATTGATTAAAATAATCAACTACTATTTTTTCTATTTCACT